>DASXGW010000007.1 GCA_036488875.1 Candidatus Baltobacteraceae bacterium
CGTTCATGCCACCCATTCACGCGCGGCGCGGGAAATGAAAGAGCCCGCTTTACAGCGAGCTCTTTTGTGCTTTCGTCCTTCGACTACGCCCCAACAACTTCGTCGTTAGGGCTGCTCAGGATGACACACGTGACACAGTTGTTTACCGGTAGGACGGCTTCGATTGGAAGCAATCGCGGCAGTAAACCGGCTTGTCGCCGCGGGGCTGGAACGGAACTTCCGCTACGCCGCCGCACTGGCTGCAGGTGGCCTTGAACATTTCGCGCTGACGTCCGCCGCCGCCGCCGCTTTGCGAGCGTCCGGCTTTGCGCACGGCGCGGCAATCCTGGCAACGGCTGGGCTTGTTCGTGAAGCCCTTCATCGCGTAGAATTCTTGCTCGCCCGAAGTAAACGGGAACTGACGTCCGCAATCAACGCACGTGAGCATTTCATTGTTATACATGTGAACTAACGAGTCTCCTCAAGAGGGGTGTGATATTCGTACTCGGGATCCGACTCGCTAGTACTCTTGGGAGCCGCGGGACTTCACTCGGTAACCGCACCACTATACACCAAAACGGCCCAAAAGGTTACAGGGGGCCGGAATTGACGGCCCCCGGGGCGATGTGGCATACTGCCGCGGGGGCTCGGGCAATCGTCCGGGCCGTCTTAAATCCGCCGCGGGGGCCACCCCAAGGCGGTGGTGACGGGCAACCGGCCCGCCACCTGGCTAGGGTCGCCTGGATTCCCGGCGGCCGCCCAACCACCTAGTCGAAAGGACAACCCGTGGCGACCAAAACCAAGCGCCCGCCCAAAGAGCGGCGCCCCAAGCGCAAGCCGTGTAATTTCTGCGCGGACAAAGTACTCGACATCAGCTATCGCGATCTCAACCGCCTCAAGAAGTACGTCTCCGAGCGCGGCAAGATCGTTCCTCGCCGGATCTCCGGCAACTGCGCCAAGCATCAGCGCATGCTCACCGTCGCGATCAAGCGCGCGCGGATCATCGCGTTCCTTCCGTACGTCTCGGAGTAGCTGCCTGTGAAGCTCATCCTTCTGGGCGACGTCAAGGCGCTAGGAAAGAAAGGCGACGTCGTCGACGTTGCCGAGGGATACGCGCGCAACTTTTTGCTGCCGCGCAAGCTTGCGACCGAAGCCGACCGTGGCGCTTTAGCGCAACTCGGTTCGCAACAGAAGGCCAAAGAGCGCCGCGACGCCCAGACGCTAGCCGACGCGCAAGCGCTTGCCGACCGTTTGGCCGCGGCGAAGCTGGCGGTCAAGGCGAAGGCCGGCGGAAACGGCAAACTGTTCGGAGCGGTGACCAACGCCGACGTCGCGTCGGCGATTCAGGAAACGCTGTCGGTGGCCGTCGACAAGCATAAGATCGAGATCAAGAGTCAAATCAAAGCGCTTGGTTCGTATCCGGTGGAAATCAAACTGCACAAGAACGTCGTTGCCAAGACGACCGTCGACGTGGTCGCAGCGTAGCGGCAGCCGTGGGCAGCGCGCAGCTTTACGTCACGCGCTTTCGTCGGAAGTTCGGTGTCGAAGACGAGCTAAGCCGTTACGTCGGCGCGCTCTATGAGATGTTGTCCTCGGTGCTCGGCCAAGACAAAGTCGTGCTCCGTGCGGGCAAGGTCAACGCGCTCAAGATGATGCGCTCGCATCATCTGCCCGACCGCCTGTGCGCTCTGCAGCGTCTGGTCTTCGAAGACCCCACGCTCGAGCGCGCGACGACCCGCGCTCAACAGCGGCGCGTCATCGCGGAGATCGAGGAGGCGATGGCCGATCTCATCGCGCAGCGCCACGCCGAAGAGGCGATCGAGCGGCGCGTCAATGAGAAGATGGCCGAGCGCCACCAGGACTACCTCAAGGACCTCAAGCTCGAGGCGTTGCGGGAGACCGGCGGTCCGGAGACGCCCGCGTCGCAGGCCAAGCTCGAGGAGCTCGAAGCCCTGTCGGCGCGCACGCTTGCGGCCTCGGCGCTGCAGCAGCTGCGTCCCCAGTCGCTGCGCGAGATCGTCGGTCAGGAGGCTGCGGTCAAAGCCCTGCTCGCCAAAGTCAGCTCGCCGTACCCGCAGCACGTCATCCTGTACGGTCCGCCCGGCGTCGGCAAGACCACGGTCGCGCGCTTGGCGCTCGAAGTCGCAAAATCGCGACCGTACACGCCGTTTGCCAAAGACGCGCCGTTCGTCGAATCGAGCGGCACGACGCTGCGCTGGGATCCGCGTGAAACGATCAACCCGTTGCTGGGCAGCGTTCACGATCCCATCTATCAGGGCAGCCGTCGCGAGTTCGCCGATGCGGGCGTGCCCGAACCGAAGCTGGGGCTGGTGACGCGCGCGCACGGCGGCGTGCTGTTCATCGACGAAATCGGCGAGATGGACGCGTCGCTGCAGTCGCGCTTGCTCAAGGTGCTCGAAGATAAGCGCGTCAAGTTCGAGTCGTCGTATTACGACGAAAACGCGCCCAACGTCCCCGAGTACGTCAAGCGCTTGTTCCGCGAGGGTGCGCCTGCCGATTTCATTTTGATCGGCGCGACGACGCGCGAGCCCGACGACATCGATCCCGCGATCCGCTCGCGCTGTGCCGAGATCTTCTTTTCGCCGCTGACGCAGCATCAGATCGTGACCATCGTGCAGGCCGCGATTCGCAGGCTGGGCGCCAAGGTGGCGCGCGGCGTTCCGCAGCTCATCGCGTCGTATACGATCGAAGGCCGCAAGGCCGTGCAGATCGTGGCCGACGGATTCGGTCAGGCGCTCTATCGTCTTTATCCCAACAAGCGTGCCGCGGTGACGAAAAATCCCACCATCACCGAAGACGACGTGCGCGCGGTCGTGCAGACCAGCCGCCTCGTGCAGCACACGCCGGTGAAGGCCCGCGCCAAGCGCGAGATCGGCAAAACCTTCGGCTTGGGCGTGCTGCATTATCTCGGCAGCATCATCGAAATCGAGGCCGTGGCCTTTGCGGCGTCGCAGCACGGCAAAGGAACGGTGCGCTTCAACGAAACCGCCGGCACGATGGCCAAAGATTCCGTGTTCAATGCGACCAGCGTGCTGCGCGCGCACGCGGGCGTCGACATGGCCGACTACGACGTGCACGTCAACGTCGTCGGCGGCGGGAACATCGACGGGCCGTCGGCCGGACTGGCGATTTTCTTGGCGCTGTACTCCGCGGTCACCAAGACGCCGCTGCCGCAAGACGTCGCGATTACCGGCGAGCTCTCGATCCAAGGCAAGGTCCGCGGCGTCGGGGGAATCGTCGAGAAGCTGTACGCGGCGCGCCAGGCCGGAATGCGCTGCGTGATCGTTCCCAAGGAGAACGCGCGCGAGATCGACGCGTCCCTGGCCGGCCTCGAGGTCCTTCCGGTGACCGGCGTGGAGCAGGTTCTGCGCGAGCTGGGCCTCCATCGCCGCCGCGCACCGGCTAAAAACCGCCGCCGGAGCCGCTAGCCCGGCTTCACACTGCCACCCGTATGGCACACTGGGCGGCTACTATCGACAAATGATTCGCAGAATTGTGGCGTCGTGCACAAGGCACCCACAAGGTCATTCACCGCGTCCGCGCTGAGGTAGGCGGCCATGTCCTTGAGTGCGCGCTCCTTCACGCAGTCCATCGATCGCATTCCGCCGCATAATCTCGAGGCCGAGATGGCGGTGCTCGGTTCGATCCTCGTCGATAAGAACATGCTCGAAGTCGTCGACGAAATTTTGCGTCCGGGCGATTTCTACGCCCACGTCCACGAAACGATCTACGACGCGCTGCTCGGTATCTATCGCAACGATAACCGCGCACCGATCGACAAGATCGTTCTCTCCGAAGAGCTCAGACAGCGCGACGCGCTCGAGCGCGTCGGCGGATTACCATACATCAACGCGCTCATGGACACCGTGCAGACGGCGGCCTCGGCACGCTACTATGCGACGATCGTTCACGAAAAAGCGATTTTGCGTTCGCTCATTTCGGCCGGCACCGAGATCACGCAGCAGGGATTCGAAGGCGAAGAAGACGTTACCGAAGCGCTGGAGCGTTCGCAGAAGCTCGTCTTCAATATCGGACAGCGCGGTGTCACGCAGTTCCAGCAGCCCAAAGACCTGCTGCGAAAAGCGTTCGACAAGATCGACCAGCTCTTTCACGCCAAGGGCGATCGCACCGGACTCACGTCGGGCTTTTCGAAGATCGACGACGTCACCGGCGGCTTTCAAGAGGGCAACTTCATCATCGTCGCGGCCCGGCCGGGCATGGGCAAGACGTCGTTCGCGCTCAACATGGCGGTCGCCGCGGCTCGCGTCGACGAGTTGCCGATCGCGTTCTTCTCGCTCGAAATGTCCAGCGACGAACTGATTCAGCGCTTGATTTGCTCTGAGGCTCGCATTCAGATGCACGACGTGCGCCGCGGCAACATCAAGGGCGACCAATGGGAAGACCTTTCGCGCGCGATGGGCACGCTGCACGAGCTGCCGATCTTCCTCGACGACACCGGCGGTCTCACCGTCAGCGACATCCGGCATCGCTGCCGGCGGCTCAAATCGTCGAACGGAAAGTTGGGGGCGATCTTCGTGGATTATCTCCAGTTGCTGCGGCCGTCGGTCGCGTCGCGCAACGCCAACCGCAACGAAGAGATCTCGGAGATTTGCCGCGCGCTCAAAGAGACCGCCAAGGAGCTCAGCGTTCCGATCGTCGCTCTCGCGCAGCTCAATCGCGCGCTCGAATCGCGCAACGAGAAGCGGCCAATGCTCGCCGACCTGCGCGACTCCGGTTCGATCGAGCAAGAGGCCGACATCGTGACGTTCTTGTACCGCGAGGGCAAGTATCACGAGGCGACCGAAGCCGACAAAACCGAGTTTATTTTCGCCAAACATCGGAACGGTCCGACGCCCACCATCCTGCTGCGCTTTCAGCAGGAATATACGTTGTTCGTGCCTTATGGCGATGAAGCACACTACCCGCCACCGTAATGATGATGCACACGAAACTACGACTCTCGCACCTCAGCCTCGGGGTTTCGAACGTCGGAACGTCCGAGCGATTCTACGGCGATATTCTCGGCTTACCGGCGCAGCGCGTCGACGATCAAGTCGAAATTCGCTGGAACGATTTCGTGTTGATCCTGACGTCGAGCCCGCCGGCCGGACGCGGAAAGTTTCACTTCGGCTTTCGCGTCGATAGCGCCGAAGAAGTCGACGCTTGGGCCGCGCGCCTGCGCGATCGCGGCGTGGAAATCGTCATCGGCCCCTCGGGCGAGAACGGCCGTCGCCAGCTGTTCTGCATCGATCCCGACGACTACAAGCTAGAAATCTACAGCGAAGAACCCTAGCGTCACGGGGTTTCGGGGGTTTCGTCGTGCCCTAAGGCGGCGAAGAACTCCGTGGCCGTATCGCGCAGGGCGTCGAGCAGGCGGCCGAAATGGGGCCGAATCTCCTCGGCGTCGTCGACGCACAGCTCGACGGTAAAGAGCGCGTCGCACTCTTCCTCCCAAATCGCCGTCTTGACGAACTTCTTGCGCACGTTGAGCGCGTTGGCGATCGAAACGGCCTGTGCGAAGTCGCAATCCGACGCGAGCGCCCATCCCGAGCCCACCATCACGAAGTTCGGATCGTCGCGATAGCCGACGACGAAATACCGATCGCCTTCACTTTTGAACGTGATGCGCAGGGCCTCGTCGTCATCGTCGCGCGTAAAGAGCAGCCCTTCCTCCTCGATCGCGGCTTCGATCGGCGCAAGGTGATCGTTTTTCCCCAACGAGGCTACCGTTCGCCTTTCATGAACTGCCGGATGAACTTATCGGCGGCGGCCTTACTTTCGCTGCGATCGACGATGCGCTCGACGGCGGAGTTCCCGGCTTCGCGCAGCCGGCTCACGACGTTCCAAAAATGCTTGAAGAAGGTGTCCATGTCGACCGCTTGATACTCCACGGTGGCGACGAAGATGGTGTCGTCGTGCGCCAGGATGAAACGCGTTTCGGGAAAGTCCGTCTCGACGTCACCGAGCGCTTCGACCGTGTGCGTCCGGTCGCGTACCCAATCGGGTATCTCGTATGCGGTCGACAGCGTGTAGCGGTTGGGTTCCAGCTCGGAAACCGAGATCGAGAACATCTGCCCGCGCGTACGAAAGACGAGCTCGGACAACTCCCCGACCCCTTCGATCGGAGACGTCTCGACCTTGTGACCTTCGGTTTCCAGAAAACTCGCGATTTGCTCGGCGGCGGTCATCAAATCCGGATCTCCTGGTCCTCCGGCGCGCCGATGCTTTGCGCGAGATAACTGCGAGAGAGCTTGACGTACTCGCCCGCGGAGATGCGAATCCACGTGGCGGCCTCGCCCTCGATGGTCTTTTTGACCTTTGCGGGAGCGCCGGCGGCGACGACGCCCGGCGGAATCTCCGCGCGCTCGCCGACGACGCTGCCGGCCGCGATGAGCGCGCCCTCGCCGATCGTGCAGCCGTTGAGCAAGGTCGAGTTGCTGCCGATGAGCGCGTAACGTTTGATGTCGCAATCTTCCATGACGGCGGCGTGCCCGACGGTGACGTCGTCGCCGATGAGCGTGGCGCCGTCCTCGCTGACGTGCACGACGGCGTTGTCTTGAATCGAGGTGCGCGCCCCAACGCGTATCGGTCCGTTGTCCGCGCGCAGGACGGCGCCGAACCAGATGCTCGATTGAGGCCCCACTTCGACGTCGCCGATCAAGACGGCGGTCGGCGCGACGAACGCAGAGGGATCGACGCGCGGCCGCTTGCCGCGGTATTCGATGATCATTCGCCATGCTTCGCAGCCTCGCGCGGCGAACCTCGGTAGAACCGCATTATGCACAGACATCAGACTCCGCTGCGCGGCGTCAAGGCGACGCCGCAGCCCAAGGCAGACGATCCGAACTACACGGCAATCAACTACGAATATGCCGGGCGCGTCGGCCACATCCACGAGGTCGTGGAAATCGGCGGCCGCGAACTCGCGAAGGTCGGCTTCCCCGACCGTAAGATCGTCTATTACTTCCTCGACGACTTGGAGCTCGACGAGAGCGCCAAACGGGGCACGTTTCACGACGACGATCTCGCCCGCGGGTCTTCACACTAGGAGGAAGGGGCCAAGCGCCGGGTTGGGAGGCAAGGCCGCTCCGGCAGAAGGCAGGCGCTCACCGTTTGCTTCGGAGCTTCCTGATGAAACGTACCGTCGCTCTTGCCGTCGCCGCCGCGACGCTTGTCTCGTGTTCCGCGCCGGCCGGATCCGGCGCGCGCTTTACCCCGCAGAACGCGTCACCCTTTTCGTCGCTTCACGCGGACGCAGCGAGAGTCACCGGCGCATATTTCGTGCCGTCATTCGGCTGCGTCAACGTTGGCGGCTTGGCTGCCGGTCCCGGTAAAAAGATGTGGTTCACGGAGTTCGAGGGGGACGCAATTGGCTCCGTGACGACGGATGGAACGGTGAGCGTCTATCCGACGGGTTCGGGTTCGCAGCCAAACGGGATCGTGGCCAGACGTAAGACCGTTTGGTCGGGCGGTTTCGGCGGCACCGTGTTCAAAAGCACGGCGAAGGGAGCCCTCACGAGTTTTCCCATCGCGGGCGCGCACATTGGCAACCTCGTCGTCGGGCCCGACAAAAACGTGTGGTTCGGCGACTACGGAAACGACAAGGTTGGGCGAATCACCAAGACCGGTGCGATAACGGAGTTTGCGATGAATCCCGGATCTTATCCGGGCAGCATTGTGGTGGGACCCGATAAGAACTTTTGGATAGCGGAGGCTCGAGCGTTCCTGAAGATGAGCGTCAGCGGAGCGATCCTCAAGGTCTATAACGGCAACAAAAAGCTGACGAAGAACGAAACGCTCGACTCAATCATCGCGGCGCCCGACGGCAACCTATACTTTACCGAAAGCGCCAACGACAACCAGACTCCCGACAAAATCGGCCGGATCACGACCAAAGGGAAGATAAGCGAAATCGCAACGTTGCCGGTCTCCTCGTATCCCGATCGCATGGTCGTCGGTAAAGACGGAAACGTCTACTTTACGATTCACGAGATGCAGGCCGTCGGAGAGATCAACCTCGCCTCCGGCAAAGTTTCATACCACTGGCTCGCGATGACGCATGGCGATACCGGAGCGCAGTCCATAGCCGAGGGTCCCGACAAGCGACTTTGGCTGGGCGGCTGTTACACGATCTACGCCGTGTCGTATTAGCCGAAAAAAGAAGGGCTGGAGCGCGCCCTGTGGAACGAGGGGCGGCGCCATTTTCGAATGCGCCGACGTAGCTCAACGGTAGAGCAATCGCTTCGTAAGCGATAGGTTACCGGTTCAAATCCGGTCGTCGGCTCCATCATTTTACATCAACAATCTGAAGCCAAGATTTTCACGCGTTCGCAGCGAACGCATGTTTGGCATGGGACTTTCTCGCACTTGCCTTCGTGATGGTTGCACGCGCGTTACAAAGAAGAACGCATCACGGTACTGTTCCCTAAGGTGTCAGTTCGATCATCAACACGAACGGTACATCAGCAAGTGGAAAGCCGGCGCGATCGACGGCACGACTACGTCCTTTGGAAAACCGTCACTACACATTCGGCGTTACCTTCTAGAAGCGGCCGACTATCGATGTTCGATTTGTGGTTGGTGCGAACGGCACCCCAAGACCGGACTGGTGCCCCTCCACCTCGACCACATCGACGGGAACGCGCAAAACAATCGCCCAGAGAACCTCCGGCTACTTTGTCCAAATCATCATGCGCTTACGGAAACATACGGGAACGGCAACAAGGGAAACGGACGTCCGGGCCGCAGGGCTAGGTACCTAAAAGGCGTCAAGTTTTCGCCGCTGATGCATGGAAAAAGATGGATTAGCCCTCAACGACAGGGCGGTCGAGCTCTTTCGTAACGGGCGTGCCGAAGAGGCGCGCGCGCTTTTGGAAGCGTTCCTTAGCGAACATCCGCAGAGCGTCGTCGCGCGCGTCAATCTGGGTTATATGCTTTTCGCCGCGCGCGATTTCGACGGCGCGCTCGAGGCGTACGGGCGCGCCGCGGACTCGTATCCGGGCTCGGTGCAGGCGTACCATGGATTGTCTTCGGTCTACGACGCTTTGGGCGACGAGGAACGCAGCCGATGGGCGTTCGATCGCGCCTGCCGGCTCGAACCAATTCGCAAACGGCCATACCGGGGAACCGGCTCCCCAAAAAATGTGTTGCTGCTATGCTCGGCCTACATCGCTAACCTCAACGCATACGCGCTGCTCGACGCCCGTGCGTTCGCGATCACGACCGCGTTCGTCGAGTATGCCGATCCGCAGGCGCTGCGCGGGCACGACGTCGTCTTCAATGCGATCAGCGAGCCGGAACGAGCCGGCGACGCGCTCGACCGCGCGCAGTCGCTCATTGCGTCGCTCGGCATCCCCGCCGTCAATGCTCCGGCGGCAGTCCGCGCTTCGACGCGCGAGAACAACGCATTGCGTCTTGCCGGAATCGACGGTGCGGTGGTACCGCGCGTTCGGCGCATCCCGAAAAGCGCGCTCGTTGCGGGCGACGTCCCTTCAGGAACGGCGTATCCTGCGATCGTCCGTGCGATCGGCCATCACGACGGCCGGCACATGGAGCGGGTCGATACGGCGGAAGAACTCCTTGCGCGCGTCGCCCAACTTCCCGGCGAGGAGGTCCACCTCATCGGCTACGTCGACGTTCGATCCGAAGACGGCAACGTGAGGAAGTATCGCATGACGATCGCCGGTAGCGAGTTGTATCCGTTGCACCTCGCAGTGTCGAGGCGATGGAAAGTCCACTACGTCACGTCCGACATGGAAGATTCGCCCGAAAATCGCGCCGAGGACGAACGGTTTCTGCGCGATCCGGCTGCAGTCGTGGGCGGCCGGGCGATGTCGGCGCTGCACGCCGTGCGAGAGAGGCTAAAGCTGGACTACGGCGGCATCGACTTTGGACTCGACCGCGACGGAAACGCCGTCATCTTCGAGGCGAACGCCTCGATGTTCGTTCCCCCGGCTGGTAACGATGCGAAATGGTCCTACCGGCGCGAGCCCACGGCGCGCATCGTCGACGCAGTAACTAGATTCATGGTGTCGGCGTCATCGACGCGAGCGGCGTCGGACTGAGCAGCGGGGAAGGCGACGGCGTCGGCATTAGCGTCGGCAGCGGTCGCGGCGTCGGTATCGGCGTCATAACGGGCATGGGCGTGATAATCGGGTTAGGGGTTACTTGCGCGACCGGAACGCTTTGCGAGCGAGCGATTCCAAACGTCGTACCCAGGACGAGCAAAGCAAACAGAAGGGTCTTCATACTGCTTCTTTTACCCGAATTGCTAGGCCCGCGAACGTTTCGATTCGCGGGCCTCTTTTTGTGCTAGGGTGCGGCTAGTGCGACGAGGGCGCTATCCACAGCGTCGAGTCTTGCCACTTCACCTTGGTCGGAACGCAGTGCTGAACTTCTTGTCCGGCATACGTGACGTCGTTATAGAGGCTGAAATGGTGCTGGATTTCGACGCCCGGCGAAAACGTGCCGTAATCGGTGACGGTGCGCAAGAAGTGCTGCGCGGCGTTACGGTACGTGACCGCAAACGTGATTTGCGACGCTTTCTTCTTACCGTAGATGATGTAGTCGATTTGGGTTCCACTGGCATTCTTGCTCAACGGCTTGGGTGGCGTCACGAAGCACTGCTTGACGAGCACCGGCGCGGCGGCGGAAGCGGGTGCGACGCTCACGCCGGCGAGCACTGCGGCCAGTACCGTGAGGGCAGAAAGACGACCGAGAAGGCTCATAGGAATATATAGCTCCTTTCAGGCAGCCAGGTTATGCCCGCTCGTCGGCGGGCACCTGCCGGACGCTACTTGGAGACACCGGAAACCTGCGCTTCGGTAATGGCCGGAGCTTTATTTCCCCACGAGCTGCGAACGTAGGTCAGCGCCGCCGCGATATCGGCGTTGGAAAGCTGCGTTCCCCACGCAGGCATCATTCCGTTGAACGTTTTTCCGCTGACGCTAACGGCTCCCGACAAACCAAACTTCACGATGTGAATCACCTTCGCTGGATCGCCGGTGACGACCGGATTGCCGGCGAGCGGCGGAAACGCGCCCGGAGAGCCTTGGCCGTTGACCTGGTGACAGCTCGAGCAGTTGGTTTGATACACTTTGGCGCCGTTGCCCGCCGGCGCGCCTGCGGCCATCATGTTCGACGCCGACGTAGGAGCGCTCGTTGCCGGCGGAGATTCTCCCGGAGCCGCCGACTCGGCAGCCGCCGACGATTCCGACGTCGCGCTGGAGCTGCTGCTCTGCGAGCACGCCGTTATCGCGACGAATGCGACTGCGCCGGCACCGAGCATCCGCAAGAACGGTTGCATGGTCGTTCCTCCTGCGCGGAGGGCATTGTCGTACGGCTTGCGGTTTCCTGCGCCTACGCGGCGACGAAGCGTAACGCGAGACCGTCGATGCAATAACGCAGATACGTCGGCGAGGGACCGTCGTCAAAAATGTGTCCGAGATGTCCGCCGCACTGCCGGCAGTGCACTTCGGTGCGCTCTTCGATCAACTCGTGATCGGCTTGCTTTGCAATTGCGTTGGGCAGCACGTCCCAAAACGACGGCCAGCCGTCACCGCTGTCGTACTTCGTTTTCGACGTGAACAGCGCGAGATTGCAGCCGGCGCAGCGATACGTACCGACGCGCTTTTCGCCGATCAACGGGCTCGAGTTCGGCGGCTCCGTGCCGCCCTCGCGCAAAATATAGTATCGATCGTCGCCGAGGAGCTGACGCCACTGCGCGTCGGTATGCGTGACCGCATAGTTGCCGCTCGTCGCGCTGCGCGCGCGACCGAGCGTCGCCAGTGCCAACGCGCCGCCGCCCAGCGCCGCCACGAATGCCGCGCGCTTCATTTGCGCGCGATCGACGGAGTAATGTGACATGCCGCACCGCCGTTCTTCTCAAAATATCGCTGATGATACTCTTCGGCAGGCCAAAAGCGGGCTGCCGGTACGATCTGCGTCACGATCGGCCGCTGATGACGGCTCCGTTCGCGATCGCGCGACGCCGTCGCTTCGGCGAACTGCTCGGGCGAGTGGGTAAAGACCGCCGAGCGATACTGATCGCCGACGTCGGGACCTTGACGATTGAGCTGCGTCGGATCGTGAATCTCCCAAAACGCGTCGAGCAGTTGGTCGAAGCTCACGCGCTGCGGGTCGAACGTGACTTCGACGGCCTCGGCGTGGCCGGTCGTGTGGCCGCAGACTTCGCGGTACGTGGGGTTGTCGGTCCGTCCGCCGGTGTAGCCCGAGACGGCGTCGACCACGCCGGGGACTTGGCGGAAGGCTGCTTCGACGCCCCAGAAGCAGCCGGCGGCAAAGGTGGCGGTTTGGGTGCTCATACGCCTTAAGAACGCCTGCGGCCGGCGTCCGGATGCGTCGGTTATCCTCCGACCTCGTTGCGCAGCACGTCGTCGAGCGTCTCGCGCCGTACCCAGAGGCGATGCGTCCCCGCCTGAATGGCTGCGACCGCGGGCCGAGGGAGCCGATTGTAGTTGCCGGCCATGCTAAAGGTGTAGGCTCCGGTCGTCTGCATCGCCAGCAGCGCTCCGGGCTGCAGATCGCTCGGCAGCTCGGCGTTCGAGAGCTCGTCGTTTTCACACGTGCGCCCGCAAACGGTCATCGTCGTCGGAGCAGCCTTCGACGGCTCGACGGCGACGACGCGATAACGCGCGCCGTAGAGCGCCGGACGCGGATTTTCATACATACCGCCGTCGACGACGACGAACGTGCGATGGCTTTGACGCTTCACGGCGAGAACGCGATACAGCGTCGTACCCGCCGCCGCAACGATCGCTCGTCCCGGCTCGACGCCGATGCGCGGCGACGCGAGGCCGAGATCGCCCGCGCAGTCGCGGACGCAGCGCGCCACGTCGGCGATTACGGCGCCGGGGTCGAGCGCTTCGTCGTCGTCGGGATGCGTCGGTACGCCGAAACCGCCGCCGATGATGACGCGCTCGGTTCGCAGCCCGTGCGCGGCAAAACGCGCGGCGCCCTCGACGAGCGCGTGCGAGTTGGCGACGAACGGCGCGCTCTCGAAGATCTGCGAGCCGACGTGGGCGTGCAGTCCCACGAAGCGCAGCTGCGGATTGTCGAGTAAGATCTGCGCGGCCGCCGCCTCGTCGTGCTGCGCGACGCCGAACTTGGTGTCGCTGCCGCCGGTGCGCACGAACGCGTGCGTGTGCGCCTCGATTCCAGTGTTTAAACGCAGCATGACGTTGGCCGGTTGTCCGAACGAAGCCAGGCGCGCGAGCTCGTCGATCGCGTCGATGACGATTCGTCCCGCGCGCCCTTCGACTGCAGCGCGCAGCTCGGTCTCGCTCTTTCCCGCGCCGTGCAGCGTGATGCGCGCGGCGGCGAAACCGGCTCGCTCGGCGGCAACGAGTTCGCCCAGCGAACAAACGTCGAGGCCTATGCCGGGGTGCGCGGCGAGATGTCGACCGAACCCGATACAGAAGAAGGCCTTCGCGGCGTAAGCGATTTCAACGCCGTACCGATCGCACGCGACGTGAAGACTCGCAATCGAAGCGTCGACGGCATCGACGTTGATCGCGACGAGCGGCGTATCGTAGGTTTGCGCCAGGTCGGCGACGTCGACGCCGCTGATCAACAAGTCAGAACTGCTCCATAAAGCGATCGATCGTCGCTTGTTCGACGCCCGCGGCCAACATGCGTACGGGAAGAAGCTCGCGGCCTGCCGGCGGCGTTACGAGCATGAACGGTGAGCTATCGCCGGGCGAGCGGACCGTGCACCATTGCGTGGCCGCCGGCGCGAGCACCGTTTGGTACGGTTCGAGCGCGATCGTGACGTCGTTGCACGTGACCTCTAGTCGTGCGTCCAGCGACATGACGATCAGCGGCCGTTCGTTGGTCGCCATCGACGCGGGCTCCGGTCCGGCGGATGCGCGTTCGACGACGAAACGCGGGTCGGCGATGAGCGCGGTGCGTTCTATCCCCTCAAAAACGTACGGAACTTGCATCAGCGGGCCGGTCGTGCCCCGGCAATAATCCAGGACGTCGGCCGCCTTTTGTACGTGGAGCTCGCGCGGCTTCCCATCGGCGCCGACGCGATTCCAATCGAACATGCGGTAGGTCAAATCGCTGGCCTGCTGCGTTTCGAAGAGCACGATGCCCGCACCGATGGCGTGAACCGTGCCGGCCGGAATATAGACCGTGTCGCCCGCTTTGACCGGAATGCGCCGAAGAATGTCACCGAGCGTACCGTCGGCAACGCGCGCTTCGTATTCGGCGCGCGAGGTGTCGCGGTTCCATCCCAGCACCAGCTCCGCGCCGGGCTGGGCTGAAAAGACGTACCAGCATTCGGTCTTACCGTTGGGTTGATGCTCGACGCGCTGCGCGTACGCGTCGTCGGGATGCACTTGCACGGAAAGCCAGTCGTGGGCCGTGATGATCTTCGTGAGCACCGGAAAAATGCGCGACGGATCCAAATCGCCCAAAAACTGAGCGCCTAAGGTCGCGCGCAGGTCGGCCACGGTTTTCTTGGCAAACGCGCCGTCGGTCACCGGGTTGCTATCCCAGCACTCCCACGATTCGCCGAGTTTGGCGTTGGGATCGCCGTGCTTACCGAACTCGGTGACGAGCTCGTTTCCGCCCCAGATCGCGGGAGCGAGTTTTGGATCGAGCACGTAGGGATACAGAGTGCGGTCCATCACAGGGCCTATTCTCCGCCCTTACCGAAACTCCCAACCATGCAAAAAGAGATCTTGCACGAGGACGAGGAATGATCGCGGCGCTCGTCATCCTAGCGGCGCTCTCATGGCAGCCGGCTAGCGCCGACTATGTCGCGCTCAAACACGCCGCGCTCGCCGGCAACTTTCCGATCCACTACGTCGACAAAAAGCCGTCGGAGATGCCGCGCTACGACCGCGTAGCGTTTTATCCCGGTCCCGCCGACCCGCACTACATCTGGGAGAATAGCGCTGACAAGAGTTCTCCCGACCGTACGCGTTACGTCAATCGCGCGCTGATTCTCGCGGCGATGGATTTCGGCTCGGCGGGCGATCAGTGGAAGCGCTACTACGACGATCTCGTTGCGCAAGATAACGCGCAGCCCGCGCCGGTGTCAGATCCGTACCGTTATCGCCACGCATTTCTCGACGAAATGGGCGCCAAGCTCGAAGCGCTCGCACCGGCTATCCCCGCGGCGCCGGCGGATCCCACGATCGATGCCGCGGCGGCAAAGGTTTCCGAGCAGGACCTCGCGTTCGTCACGAACGGCTATATCCAGACGCCCGTGGCCGCCGAGGTGGCGGCGCTGCCCTCAGACGTGTTCGCGCGGTACGCCGGACCCCGTACCAAAAACACGTACACGATCTACGTCGTCGACCGAAACGGCCTGATCGACGACTACGAGTTTTATACCGATCGAGTTCCGGCGGGAAGCGACGATGCGGTCAGAGGCGCGTTCTTCGAGGCGATCGTCGACAGCGGCAGAGCGGGACCCGACCTCAAGGCGTCGTACGACGCGGCGGCCGACAAAACGCGCTTCGGCTTAATTCTCGCTCGAGCGTTCGACATGCAAAACGATCGTCTCGAAACATCGGGACGCGACGAAGTCGCGTGGATCTTCAAAACGCTGCGCGCCGGAATGAGCCGCGATCGCGTCAGCGCGCTGCTTAGGCGGCGCGATCTGCAAATCGACCAAAAGCCGCGAGTCGACGTTCTGGATTTTCCGATCCACTCGAGCATCGTGTGCAGCACGTCGATCCCGGTCGCGTTTACCTTCGATACCGCCGGACGTCTCACGCAAATCGAGCAGCAGCCGGATCACACGGTCTGCCTCTAGGGCCCCCACGGTTCATCCAAGGCTGAACCTTTACGATGGTACGCTGCCATCATGGAAGGCACTTCTCCCTTTCGGATCCTCGTCGATGCCGTCGACCTCGAATATGCGCGAAGAGAGTTCCGCTGTATTCGCCGCCCGAATCCCGAACTGCCGGCGCCGGCGTATTGGGATCGCGAGGGTAATGCATACGTGCCCGCCGATTACGAGGCGCAAGAGACCGACTTCGAACGTTTCGTTACGCGAGCACTCGCGGAGATCTCGCGATCCGGCGCCTCGTACGACGTGCAGTGGATTGACGATGCGTGGAAGGCCTACTGGGACGGTGTCTACGGCATCTGTCTCAGGGCGGCGACTCCCGAAAATGTCGTCCGTAAGAACGTCTTGATCGATCGCATTGAATCGATGTTGGCCAATCACCAGCCGGACGAACGGTGGCGCACGTCGCTCCTGCGAGCCGTCGACGAACTCGATGCGCTCGAGCGGCCGTTTTGCGCGTTCGACCGGCGCTACTTCGGCCGTCCGGTCTCGCGCGACACCTATGTCGAAAGCGTTCGCCGGCGCTACTCCACCAGCGTGGCACGCAACAATCCGCGGGCGGAGTTGCCGACGTAAACGGCTTGCCCGGAGCGAGCGTCCTCAAACGTCAGCACGGTTTCGCGCGCGCGTCCCGACGCGATCAGGCGGCCGCGGAGAATCCCCGGCAGTACGCCGCAGGCGATCGGCGGCGTCCACAGTACTCCGTCGCGCTCGATAAAGACGTTCGTGCGCGCTCCTTCGGTGAGCTCGCCGCGCTCGTTGCAGAGCAGTGCGTCGAAACAGCCGCGTTCGCGTGCTTCGGCGGACGCGTCGTCGTGGTGCGGTCGCCACGTCGTCTTGTGCCGCAAAAACGGATCGTCGCTGCGAACGCGCGCCCGCGAAAGGCCTATCCGAACCGGCTCCTCCGGCGTATTGGCATCCTCGGCTCGCACCTCGATCGTTCCATCGAGGTGAAGGCGGAGCCTCACGACCCTCCCCCTGTCATCCTGAGCGTAGGGCGAAGCCCGAAGTCGAAGGGCAGGCGCCACATCTGCTTCGCGCACCTCGATTCCAAATGCACGGGCGCTGCGGCTCAGACGTGCCATATGCAGCGCGAGCGTTGCATCGTCCGCATCGCCGGCAAACGTTTCGAGCAGCGCAAAAGGCGCCTCGGGGCGTAAGAAACGCGCCTTCAGCAGAATTTCCGCCCATTCGGCGGCGGCTTGCGAGTCGGCGACGATGCCGCCGCCCGTATCGTAGCGGCCCGTGCGCGCGGCAACGTCGAATTGCGCCGTGCGAATCGCGACGTTCCACCACCCGGTACGCTGCGGCGACAAAAAACCGATCGTTCCGCAGTAGACGCCGCGCGGCGCCGTTTCTGTTTGTGAGATGAAGCGCATCGCCGATCGCTTGGGCGCTCCGGTGATGCTGCCGCACGGAAACGCTGCGGCGAAGATCTGCGCCAGCGACGTGGCGGCCCGCAGCCTCGCCGCGATCGTCGACGTCATCGTCGCGTACGTCGGATACCGTTCGACGTCGAGAAACCGTTCGACCGTAACGTCATCGCTGACGCGATGCAGGTCGTTGCGCAGGAGATCGACGATCATCACGTGCTCGGCGCGGTTCTTCGGCTGCTCGAGCTCGTCGACGCGGTCGGGCGGCGCGGTTCCTTTCATCGGCTTGGTGCGAACGCACGCACCGTCGAACTCGAGAAACAGCTCCGGCGACCAAGATGCGATCGCGCGGTCGCCGTCGCGAACGTAGGCCTGATATCGCGCTCCCGAGCGCCGCGCATAATAGGCATAGAGCTCGTACGGATCCCCCCGGTACGCCATTGCAAACGGCAGGGTGTAGTTGACTTGATACACGTCGCCTTCGTAGATCGCGTGCTGCAGGCGCGCGATCGCGGCGTGGTAGCCGTCACGTTCCACGGTAGCGAGCAGCGGCGTGTGAACGACGCGCGCCGGATCGGGCAGCGCGACCGGTTTCGGCGCGTCGAAAATTCCCAGCGCCGCGTCGCCCGAATATCCGACGTACCCGGAGACCCACGATCCGGCGTCGAGCGCCGCTTCGCACCGGTCGAGAAGCGCGCCAAGCTGCGCCGCGGAGCGGGCGCGGACGACCTCGAGCGGATGCTCGAACGCGCTCGCGGAGTCCGAGCCCATCACCACGGCGAACTCATCCATAGCGGCTGCGCCGTCGTTCTAACAGCATGAAACGACCCGTATTCGCGCTAGTCTGCCTGCTCATCTTCACCGGTGCCGCCGGGACGGCGAAGACGTCGTTGCAGCCGGTTTTCGCGGCGCACGATTGGCTCAACGGACGCGCGACGCCCGCGGCGGTCGCCGGCAACGTCGTCGTGCTCGACGTGTTTACCGTCGATTGCTACAACTGCCAAAACGTCGTGCCCGAGCTGCGAACGCTGTACGCGCGCGACCGCATTCGCGGCCTCGCCGTCGTCGGCATTCACGCGCCCGAAACGCCCGCCGAGCGAGACCGTTCGTACGTCGTGCAAAGCTTGGCCCGCCAGGGAATCGTCTGGCCCGTCGCAATCGACAACGCATTCTCCCTGTGGAACGCATACGGCGTGAGTGCGTGGCCAACGCAGCTAATCTTCGATCGCCGCGGCCGGCTGCGCGAAACGGTCGTCGGCGATTCGCAGGACGCAGTAGTCGCTGCCGCCGTGGAGAAACTGCTCGCGGAGAGATGAGCCTCGACGTCGATTTCGGGAAAGCCGCAGCGGATTACGGAAAATACCGCGCCGGCTTCCCCGACGAACTTTTCGACCGCCTCTTCGCGGCGGCCATCGTGCGCCGGAACGATAGCGTGCTGGATCTCGGCACCGGCACGGGAACGCTCGGGCGCGGTTTCGCCCTGCGCGGTTGCAGCGTTACGGGACTAGATCCGTCGCAACCGATGATCGATGAAGCGCGCCGCATCGACGGCGAAGCGGGCGTTACGGCGGCGTACGTCACCGGCCGCGCCGAAGAACTTCCGTTCGAAGACGCGACGTTCGACGTCGTCTGCGCGGGGCAGTGCTGGCACTGGTTCGATCGCGCGCCTGCCGCGGTGCAGGCGAGCCGCGTGTTAAAAGACGGCGGTCGAATCGTTCGTCGCGCACTTCGATTGGATTCCATTGCCGGGCAACATCGTCGATGCCACCGAACATCTCATCATGCGCCACAATCCGCAATGGAAGATGAACGGCGGCAGCGGTTTGCATCCGCGCACGTTAGCCGACGTCGCCGTTGCGGGCTTTACGGAACTCGAAACGTTTTCGTTCGATCTGGACGTACCGTATACGCACGAAGCGTGGCGCGGACGCATTCGCGCCAGCGCCGGGGTTGCCGCGAGTTTGCCGCCTGCCAAGGTTGCGGAGTTCGATGACGATCTAGCCCGGTTGCTCAAACGCGAGTACCCCCACGATCCGCTGAGCGTCTTGCATCGCGTCTGGGTATTGACCGCTCGAAACTCTTAGTAGGCCATCTCCAGCACGTTCGGCGCCGATGTGTAACCGGTGCCGCCGCCGGCTATCCACAGGTTGCCGTTAGGGCCGATAACTATGCCGACGGATGATTGAAACACGTCGTTGGGGGTTCGCGTTTCGACGGCGTAGAGGTCGAGCGTGGGTGCGACGCCGGGCCCATTGTTCTCAACGCGCTCGATCTGCGGATGGTTGGCGAGTGCGAGGAAGATCGTGTTGCCGTCCGGTGCGACGACCATCGCGTTAGGCTCGTCGCTTCCAGTCGCGCTCGTGTACTCGCGAATCGACGCGGTGCTGAACGGCGTCATTGCGCCGATGGTATTTGGCGTGCACGTGTCGTTTGAAAACCAGAGCTGTCCGTCGGACGTTTGCGCGATTCCGGAAAGATTATAGTTGGGCCAGGCGGTGCCGCGGATGGTATTGTCCGGAACCGTCGCGATCTGCGGCGAACCCACCGAGTGGCCGGAGATCGCGTATCGATCGATCGCCTGGTCGTACCGATCGACGACGTAAAGTTTTCCGTCGATCTTACTGAGGAGCAGGCTTTGATTATTGCCCGCGGCCTCGGCAAACGCGGGTCCGGTGAGCGTTCCCGCCGTCGTGATATTTCCGATGAGGTTGCTGCAGTTCGACGTAAACCATAGGTCGCTGTTGTTCCCGGCAACGATCTTTTCGGGGCAAAACGTTCCGAGTCCGGTGACGCCGTATTCGCGCACCGTTCCGCCGGGAGCCGTGCCCCGCGGTATTTCACCGATTTGGTTCGCGTTATTTTCGGTGAACCAAACGTTACCGGCGGAGTCCTCGACGATAGCGTCGTAGGCGCTATCGTCGGTCAGCGCCGGCGTGTTGGCGTGGTCGAAAACCGCCGGCGTTCCGGTCGCCGTAAGGCGAACGATCGCGTCGATCCCGCCGGCTCCCTGCGTCGTCGTCACCCAGACGTTGCCGTCGGGACCGCTCGTTATCGCAAGCAGCGAAGCCGGCCCCACGCCGGTCGCGCTGAACGACGCGAAAACGTGCGGCGTCGGCACGAATTGGGCCGGATCGACGGTTGCGCCGCTTGCCGTGGCCCCGATCGTTGCCGAGAACATCGATTTGCCCGTATAGGTGAGCGTGACCGGCGTTCCGGGCGCGCTGACCCTCGTTGGACTTATGGAGGTCGCTCCCATTTTGTCCGTATCGATCATCTTCACCGGGACGCTGTAGTTACCGGGGCCGACGATCGCCGCGCCGCTTGCGTCGAAAGCGGTCAGGTACACCGGTATCTTTGCCGCGACGCCAGCGTTGGGATTGGGACTCTGCAGGGTCACCGAAATTCGCTTGATCACGCCTTCGAGCACGAGCGCGATTTGGGCGGCCCGGCCCGCTTCGATCGTCTTCACTATCTTTGCCCGGCTGAGAACCGCGTTTCGCGCGTCGTATAGCGCCACTCCGAACGTGACTTTGCCGGCCGGTACGCCGACCGTGAACGTACACTGCCTCGCACCGTCGATCAGGATGCAGTACTTAGTCTTGACCCAAAGCCTGAACGATCCGATGAGCTTCCCGTTTGCGGTAAGCTTCATCGTGGTCGAGTTCACCGAAATGTAATGCGCCCGATGCCGCGGGTGCTGTGGAATCCGTATCGAGACGTTTGCCGTCGCTTGCGGCTCGCGCGTTATACGAGCGATGCGCAAAGCCGGCAGGGCGTTTTGCTGCGGCACGACGACGCTTCCGCCGCATCCCGCCATCAGGGCCGTAAGAAGAAACGCGGCGGTACGCTGCTGCACGTTAGTAGGCCACCTTCACGATGGTGTTGGAGCTGTCGGTGGAATCGACGTATCCGTTACTGGTGAAGTAGAGATATCCGTCCGGGCCGACGGCCACGTCCCAAAAAATGCCGTTAACGCTGGGCGGCGTCTTTACGGCGAGATCGTAGAGCGCGGGTGCGGCTGCGTTTGCGCCCGGAATGACTTGCGTGACCTCGTTTTGACCGGATTCGGGCACCCATAGACTGCCGTCTGCGAGCGCCGTCAGAAACGCCGGTGACGAGCAGCCGGCCAGCGTCGGCACTCGCGTTGCGGTCGAGCTGCCGAACGTTGCGGCGATGGCGACGCGAACGAGGTACGAATACTGGCATCCGCCGGTCGTCGCCCACAAGTTGCCCGATGGGTCCTGCGTTAGGCCGACGAACTGGTTACCGGCGCTGCTCACGTCGAGCACGGGTCCAGGGTCGATCGATCCGTGCACGATGGTGCCTTGGAAGATCGCAGCCTTCGACGTATTGGCGTCCTCGCCGGCGACGTACATCTTTCCGTCTTTTCCGATGAGCGGCTGCTGCGGATTTTCGAAGTTGCTCGGGAGCGTGCTGACCGTCGCCCCCGACTGTGCGACGTTGAGCAGTTGCGATCCCGAGGAGCACGCGATTGTAAACCATGCGCCCCCGGTTGCCGCGCCGCTTCCATACGTGGTGACGCGTTTGGCGCTGGCTCCGCTACAAATAGCCGGGAAGTTGGCCGTCGTGAGCTGCTGTGCGCCGCCGGCGCCGGCGGCGTTGATGCCGCCGATGTAGTCGTCGGCAGCGTAGACGACGCCCTTATCTCCCAGCGTGCTCGCCGCTAAGCCGGAGATCGGTACGTTGGGAAGCGACGTTCCGACGCCGGTACCCGGAACGATTTGCGTCATCGCTCCGGTCGTCGTCATATACGTCAGGCCGCTATTGAGTGCCGAGTCCGTCACGCTGATCCACAGCTTGTTGTCGAGCGCCCGCGTAATGGCGACCGCGTTGAGCGCAACGCCAGTGTCCGCGCCGAGCGACCTCGGCAGCTCGAAGCTCCCCACGACCGCCGGCGTCGGCCGGAAGTCCGCGGGCGTTACGCTCGTCGACGGCAGCTTCGCCGCGGTCGCGCCGATCGTCGCGGTAGTGAGATTTGCGCCGGTATAGGCGAGCGTTACGGAAGTACTCGGACTCGTAATCCTCGTCGTCGAGAGCGTCGTCGCCTTGCTCGTATCGCTGTCGGTCAGCTCGATCGCAACGTTATAGTTGGCGGGTCCGATGATGACGTTTCCGCCGGCGTCTTTCGCCGTCACCGCCACGCCAAGCGACGTGGGCGTGCCGGCGGCAGCGTTCGGCCGTTCCACGGCGACGACGATGGACGCGACGACGCCGCCGAGCACGATCGAAATGAGGTTGGTGCGGCCGGTAACGATCGTCTTTGTGACGTTTCCGATGGAGAGCAGCTTGCCTTTTCCGCCGGCCGCATCGTACGTGTCGATCGCGATCGTCCGATTGAAGCCCGGCGACGTTCCGACGGTGAACGTGCAGAGCGTCGAACCGTTGCCCGATGCGCAGTACTTCGAGTTCGGCGTCGTGTTAAAGGTGCCGAGCTTCGTTTCACCCTCGGCGATCGTGAGCGATTTCGTGCTCGGCGAGATGTAACGCGCGCGGCGTTGACGCCGGGGAATCCGTAAGCGTATTTCCAGCTTCGCCGCGACGGCGCGGTCGTGTCCGACGCTAGGCGCGAAGCTTCCCGGATGCTGCGCCGGAAGCATCGCTCCGCCCGAACACGCGGAAAGCATTGCGAACGCTAGAAGTACCGCCAGCGCTCGAAATCGCATTTTCAACTCCTGCAAAGGAAGAACTCACCCCAATCGGAAAGGCGCCTGCTCCTTTCGCCCTCATGGGGGCGCCGCCATCCCGCGGGGAAGAGTCCTCGAGCGTGCACCAGATCCATATCGGCATCGGCTCCAACCTCGGAGACCGCCAGAGCAACATCTTGGCGGCGTTGCAGCGTTTGCGCGGGCGTGGAAAAGTTACTGCGGTTTCCGCTTTCTACGAATCGAAGGCGGCACACGGTGCCGAAGGGCCGGAGTATCTCAACGTCGCCGCGGTGTTGACGACCGAGCTCGACCGCGACGCGTTCGAGCGGTTCGCGCACGACGTTGAGCTCGCCGTCGGCCGATCGGGGGGCAGCTTGAACAAGCTGGCAGCGCGACCGATCGATATAGACGTGCTCGCTTTCGACGGAACCGTCGTGGCGAAGAACTTGGAGCGTCGAGCGTACAATGCGGTACCGCTTGCCGAGATCGCTCCGCAGCTCATCCAGGCGCAACCCAACGGGGTCGTTCGCAAACGCGAACGCAGCTTGCGTTTCGATACCGATCGGCAAGAAGAAGTTCCGGAAGTTCCCCTGTCGCTCAACCGAGTCGGCGTGTCGAGCGTTCGGCGCATTGTGCATCTCGACGTCGACGGGCACGAGCGCGTCTACAACGGCGAGTTCGCGATGGTCGCCGACCTCGCACCGCACAAAGCCGGCGTGCACATGTCGCGCTTCGCCGAGATCCTCGAGGAAGCGACGCTCGACGTGCTCGCGCGCGACGAAAAACCGGCGCGCATCGAACGTCTCGTGGAATCGATCGCGCGCGAAATCGTGCAAAGCCAGCGCGCCGTTCGCGCCGACGTGCGGTTGCGTGCCGAGTTCGGTCTCGAACGCTGGACGCCGGTCAGCGGTAAGCGCGGCGAGGAAACCTACACCTTGATCGGCATCGCGCACGCCGACGACCGCGCAACGCGGCGCGTGGTCGGTGTCGAGGCCGAAGGCATGACCGCGTGCCCGTGCGCGCAAGGAATGGTGCGCGAGCACTCGCGCCATCAACTCATCGAAGCCGGCTTTAGCGAAGCCGACGCGAAACGAGCTCTCGACGTGCTCCCGGGTGCGACGCACAATCAGCGCGGTCGCGGAGCGGTTCTGCTGGGGGTCGACGACGCGAACGCCGAAGCGGTGCGCGCCGAAGATCTCGTGGAGATCGTCGAAAATGCGATGTCGAGCGAAACCTACGATTTGCTCAAGCGGCCCGACGAGTTCTTCATCGTCAACAAGGCGCATTACAACCCGAAGTTCGTCGAAGACGTCGTCCGCGGAATTCTATCGAACGCGCTGGACGTGTACGCCGATCTGAGCGACGAAACGTTCGTCTTTGCCAGCCAAGTCAACTACGAATCGATCCACAAGCACGACGCGTTCGCCGAAGGCTTCGGCACGTTCGGCGAGTTTCGCGCCGAGCTTCGAACCGGCAAGCAGTCCGTCTCGAAGACCGACCTGGCCGCATGGCTGGGCACGCGTCCCTCTCCGGTAGTCTCGTGAAGATCGGGACGCTCGAGATGAAAATCGCGCGCATCGAGGGTTTTCGCGTGCGCGTCCTGTGGGACAGCCGCAACGTCCGATCCGATCGCGAAGGTATGCCGCCGTGGCCGTACGAGATCGCGGCGCGCGACTCGTGGACCGTGGCGAAGTGGCGTCAAGAGCGCTTCGTCAACCTGTATCCCGGATTCGACGTCGAAGTGCTCGATGGCGACGGTAACGTGGTCGAGCACGGCAGGATGCTGCTGGAAACTTTACGAGAGAGTTACGACTAAAGTTTTACTCCGGTCGTCGCAACGGACGTGTCGACGACGTCTAACGCGATCCGGCTAACGGACACGCGACCCGTGCCCCGCAGAATCAACCCGAAGGCGATATCGTTTGCATCTTCCGGAACGTCGAGCACGATGCTAAACGGCCGCCAGCCGGTCGTGCCCATAAGCGGACGGTCGGACATCGTATCGAGCGACGCAACGCCGTGCGGATCGTTGACCCGCATCCAAAACATTGCGCCGTTCGTCGCGTTTGCAGCGTTGAGGAGACCTTGCAGCCGTAAGCGCTTCCCGCGATACGCACCGAGCGGGATCTTCGCGCCGGTCGTCCCCACTTCGCCCACACCCGCGGTGCTTGACGACAGCCAAATGTCACCGCCCGGAACCGCTGCCGTTGAGCCATCGGCACCCGCAGTATAGCCCGCCGGATCGCTTCCTCCGACCAGCCATTTCGTCGGCCAGGTAACGCCGGCCGTACCGGTTGGAATTGCCAGCGCCTTCTGATAGACAACGGCTTTCGCCGCCGTGCTCGTCCTCACAAAAATAAGTGAATCGAAGGCCCTCGTCACGGCGACTTGCTCGATGTTTGCCGGGTCCAAGGCTTGCTCGGGCTTATAGAAGGCGCCTAGCATTCGCATCGGCTGCGGGTCGCCCAGATATTCTCCCAGCGCCGTTTTCGGGGAAATTGCGCGCAGGTTGACGCCGAAGATCGGATCGCGAATTCCGCGCAGCACCGACTCGAGCGAACCGGGTGCGGTGGCCGGAACGGAAACCGTCACACCGTTCCCAGCGACCGTTCCGCTGTCGAATGCAAAGCCGACGACGTAATACTGGTCTCCAAATATCTGACGGAGGTGCATACCCATTGATGTGATGCCGTGGTATGGCGCAGACATGACGTGGGCGTCGTGAGCCCACAGGGCGACGCGCGCGCGCGGATAGGTTTCATTCGCAACCCATGCGACGTTCTCGGCCATCGACCGGTCCCGCGACGCGTTTCGCGCGGACGGGTACGCCGACGAGTACATTTGGACGATCTGACGCTCGACGGTCGCCGCATGGCGCGCGTCGGATCCGGCAGGAAGTTCGCGCTCGACGGCACTTATCGCAGCGAGGCACTGCTCGGTCGCCGTTGGATCGGCGCTCAGGGCGCTGCGGACATTGGACAGCGACGTCAGGCATCAAACGCGCCGAGCGTCGGCCGGTGGAATGAGTCGTGCCAATGCGCTCGGATTGTCCTCGATATCGATGCCGACGAACCGCAGCCTGGCGTGCGATCCTGGAGCGGCGTCGTACGCGCGCATCCATTCGATGAGATCGAGGACCTCTTGGTTATTCCAAACCGCGAACGAACCCGCGAGAATCGCACGAGCGTTGCCTTGTCCGGTCGTGACGTACGTGTCGATCGCACGGCCGCTCAGCCAGGGCATCTCCATCGCAAAGACGGTGAATCCCATACGCTCGACGAGCATGCGGTAGATGCGGTCCTTGAGCGAGAAGACCTCGCTGGTTCCGTGCGTCGCCTCTCCCAGCCCTACCAACCGGGCCGAGCCGATGGCCTTTTCTAAGGGCTCCAGGTCCTCGAAGCCGCCGTCCGGGGACGCCGTGCGGATCGGCGCCAGGCTGCTGTCTGGAGTTGGACGGAGATGTCGGGATTCTGCGCTCCGGGCTGCACGGGCACGATCGCGAGCATCACCGCCAGACTCAGGGTCGTTTTGAGCACCCGAGTACCTCCATAGGACGCCGCGCGCTTCTAGCTAACGCTGAAATCTTATGCTGTACCTCGCCTTAAAAACCATCCACGTTCTCGCCGTGGTCGCCTTCGTCGGCAACATCGTCGTAGGCCCATTCTGGAAAGCATTCGCCGATCGCACGGGCAACGCCGCCGTGATGGCGCACACGATCGACGGCATCATGCGCGCCGATCGCATCTTCACGATCCCGGGCGTGATCGTGCTGTTTCTCGCCGGTATGGCAACCGCGGGCGTCGGTCATTACTCGATACTCGGGACAGGCTGGATTCTGTGGGGTCTCGGGCTGTTCGTCATTTCGGGTATCGCGTTCGCACCGATAGCCCGCGCTCAGCGCGAGTTGTTGAAGATCGCGCAGGCCGGCTTACAAACCGCGCAAGAGCGGGAGCAATACGAAGCCGTATCGCGCCAGTGGAACCTCTATGGAACGATTGCGACCGTCGCCCCGCTATTGGCGCTGGTCATCATGGTGATCAAACCGAGCTTGCCGGCATTTCATTAGCGCCGTCGAGCGCGGCGATGCGCTTTTTGAGCGACGGATGGGACGCGAAGAAGAACTCGTACCACGCCGGCGGATCCTCTTCGGCAAGATTTTGATCGCGTAAACGGCGAAACGCCGATGCGCCGGTTGGCGCGTCGCGCGTAGTTTCGAGGGCGAAGCGATCGGCGGCCCACTCCCGCGAACGCGAGAATCCAAACAGAAAAGGCCGCAGCAGCTGCGTCGCGACCATCATCACCGCGTAGAACCGAACCAAGAGCAGCGCGCGTTTACGCAGCTCTTCGCGCTCGTTGCGCGGTGTGGAGCGCTGCGCGATGACGAAAAGCAGCGCGGAGAGCGCCTCGCCGGCGAAAATGAGGCGCCAAGTATCCTTACTCACGTAATGCCCGAGTTCGTGCGCCACGACGAACTCGATCTCGTCTTCGGGGAAGTTGTCGATGAGCGTGTCGCCGAGCACGATGCGATGCGTGTTTCCGATGCCGGTGACGAAGGCGTTGGCCTTGCGCGTTTGCTTGCTCATGTTCATGCGCAAAATCTCGGCGTCGCCGACCCCATAGCGCGACGCCAGCGCGCGCAGCCGCCGTTCGAGCGACCCCGTGACGGGCGAGAACTCGTTGAACAACGGCATGACGTAGAGCGGAACGATCAGGTTTCCCAGCACGAACAGCGGAAGGGTGCCGAGGCTGGCGATCAGCGGCCACCACCGCGGTGCGTGACGGACGGCGACGCCGAAAAGCGACGTGACGAAGACCGTCAAACCGGTCGAAAGAGCGGCGCTCTTGGCGTAATCGACGAGCCACGACGCGCGCGATTGTTCGCTCAAACCGTAGCGCCGTTCGAGCGCGTAATCTTGCACGAAAGAAACGGGAAGATCGAGCGCCGCCGACGCTAAGACGGCCGGACCGACCAAGAGCGCCGGGCGCAGCCACGGCGGCGCATCGAGGGTCGCCTCGTCGAGCGCTTCGCCGACGGGCCCGTACGCGAAGGCGACGGCTCCGGCAATGCCGCGAACCGTCTCGGCGACTTCCAAGCGTCGTCGCGTCCGCGCGTAGGCAGCTGCGTCTTTTTCCAGCGGCGCCGGCGGATCGTGCCACTGCCGCACCGCCTCCCACGTGCGAACCGCAAAATACCCGGCCGAAACCCCGGCTCCCAGCCCGAGAAGAAGCTTTTGCAACGTTCGCGTCATAGAATCAGCGCGTGAAGCTTCTGCTCAACGGGCGATTCTACTCTTTCGACACGGCGACCGGTCAGTTCGTTCCGTACGATTCGCTGCTGATCGACGGCGGCCGCATCGCCGCGCTTGACGAAACGCCGCGAGGCATCGGCGTCGAACTGATCGATCTCAACGGCGCCGTCGTCTTTCCCGCGTTCGCCGACTGTCACGTCCATCTCACCGACACGGGCTACTTCCTCGGCGATCGCGATCTGGGGAGCAGGCGCTCCTACGACGATTTCGTGCGCGGGGTGGAACGCATTCCTAACGAAAACGGCATCGTGTTGGGCGGCCAGTATGACGAAAGCACGTGGCGCGACGGCCGTGTCGCCGATGCCGCGCCGCTGGAGCGGTTCCACGGCGGAGCGCGCGCGCTGCTCTCACGCATCGACGGTCACTCCTGCATCGTCAACCGACGGACGCTGGAATGGCTCGATTTGTCCGGCGACATCGAAGGCATCGAGCGCGACGGTGAAGGGCGCCCGACGGGCAAGCTCTTCCTCGCAGCGAACTGGCGCGCGCAAGCCGCCTTTCTCGCGCAGATTCCGTTGGCAACTCGACGCGACGCCGAACGTCGCGCGGTCGATCTGGCGCTGTCGCGCGGCGCGCTGCACTTGCACGCCCAGCTCGTCGGTTTCGCTCGCGAGCAGTACGCCGCCGAAGTCGAAGCGATGCGCGCCCTGCCGGCCAAGATTCATCCGAAGATTTGCGAGCCCGACGCCGCGCTGGCCCACGAACTCGGACTGCCGTACGTCGGCGGCGACGTCTTTCTCGACGGGTCGATCGGCAGCCGCACCGCTGCGCTCGTGCATCCGTACGCCGACGCTCCGACCAGTGGCGCCCTACGATTTTCCGACGACGAGCTGCTGGGCTATTATTCGCAAGCCGAAGCGCTGGGAATCGCGGCCGGCGTGCACGCGATCGGCGATGCGGCCATCGAACAGGCGCTGCGCGTTTGGGAGCGCGTGCTGGGCGCAAAGCCGTCGTCGCGCGGATGCCGGCACTTCATCGAACATTTCGAAATCGCAACCGACGAGCAGATCGAGGCCTGCGCGCGCATGGAGATCGCGCTCTCGATGCAGCCGCAGTTCGACGCGTTGTGGGCCAACGAGGGCGGCATGTACGACGTCCGGCTCGGCAACGCACGTAAGCGCACGATGAATGCGTTCGGCCGCATCGAACGCGCCGGCGCTTTGGTGTGCGGCGGCGACGACAGTCCGGTGTGCGCTCTCGATCCGCTTGCCGGAATGCAGGCGATTATCGAGCATCACGAGCCCTCGGAGCGCCTATCGGCAAACCGCGCGCTCGCGATCTACACGATCAATGCCGCTTGCCTCGGTTACGCGGAAAACGAGACGGGAAATCTCGCGCCGGGTCTGGCCGCCGACCTGGTCGTACTCGATCGCGATCCGCTGGAAATCGACGATTTTACGTCGTGCAAAGTTTTGGCTACGTGGAAGGACGGAGAAGTCGCGTATAGCGCGTCATGACGGCATCGTCTGCAGATATTGCAGCGACTCGATGGTTAAACCGGTATAGTCGCGCAAAGCGTGCATGTTTCCGTCGAGCCTCTGCATATCGGCGTAAAACGCGGCAAACCCATCGTGCCAGTACGAGTCTCGTTTCGGTAGAACTTTCGGCGGTTCGACGCTTTGACCGATCGTAAAGCTGAAGTTTGGATAGTGCTTGAGAATCGGTGCGCAGACCGCGTACACCGTCTTGGGGTCCGAGATATACACCAATAACGCGATGCGTTTAACGCTTGCGGCTTCGAGACCGCACGGATAGCAGATTCCACCGTTGAACCTATTTCCGTCGTTCATGTAGATCCAGTTCGCGTCGAGGGTCACCGGCCACGAGCTTGCCGTCAGGTATCGCGGCATCGCGTCCACGAGATCCATGATGACCGTCCGTATCGGCAGTCCGGTCACCTCGTTGGGTTCCAAATCGAGGTTGACGCCGGCGAAATGCACCGCGGCCAAACGATGCAGTATGCGCACCAGCTTGGGAACCCCCGACGGAACGATCCAGCTCGGGTCGCCGAGGAGCAGCTCGAACGCGACGCCGTGCTTCTTGCCTTCGGCGATCATCGCGTTCATCTGGGCCGTGCCGTCCTTTCGCGAGTATTTTGCGATGTTCGCGTCGGTGAATCCAAGCAAAAAGTCGTTCACGTGGATTGCGGCAGCGAAGGTCCACAGCGTTCCACGTTTCCAGCGTGACGTTACTTCGGCCACATTCCAGGCGTACGTGCCGTACGTTAGCGCCGGTGCGTTCGCGTCGGTCCCAGCGTGCGGGGCGGACGTCGCGGTCAGGCCGCCGCTTCCGCACGCTGCGAGAGCGGCAAGCGCGAGCATCGCGAGAAAGCGTCGCGCCGTCATTATTTCGGCAACGGACAATAGCGAACGTCGCGCGGTTCCGGTACGGGATCTTTGAGGCGTCGCGTCCAGCACCGGCCGAGCACCGAGCAGTAGCAAATCGATATGTCGACGTGCGGGCTCATTGCCATGACCTTCGGGTAGATGTCGGGACCTGCAACGCGAAGGAGCAGCATCGACGAACCGGCGGGAACGACGTCGCCGGGACCGAGCGAGGAGGTCGTCGCGTGCACCAAGCCGTGCTGGTGGCGCCGTCGCTCCGCGGCCCTCGCGCTTTCCAAGGCCGGTTCAACCGCGGTGTGAATCGCGTTGCCGGTGGTGCCGGGGCCCATAGGCTGACCGTTAACCGAGACGATCGTGCTTCGAACGATGGCCGGACCGAGTCCTACGTTACGTAATCCGAACTCGAAGGACGACCCCGACGCATCGTTACTTGAATCGAAGCTTAGGTAGGGCCATACCGTCGCGCTGAACTGCTCGTTGATGACGTACGTCTGATACGCGGCCGCGGCGGCGGCGATGGTGGCCACCAGCAGCGCGCAGACGGCAACGAGCGATTCGAGTCGAGCCTTCACTTGGCTCGATTTCGCTTACGCTCGCCCGAACTCCGCGCGGAGCGCGTCCTTGGCCCGCTCGAGCACCTTCAGTCGCTCCTTCGGCAGATTTTTTCCGGCGCGATTGATGTAGAACGTCAGCATCGACATGGCCGAACGGTAGGGACTGCTCTTGCGCCGTTTGCTGTGCTCTGCCGATCGTTTGAGCGAGCGCGCGATGGCCTTGGGATCGTCGTGTTTGAAAACGGCGGGTTCCAAGTCGAGAGCATTGCTCTCATGGGTGACTTTGTTCGACCAGTACTTGCGTGCCATGGCCGAGTTTTACCCGCGTCGTCAGTAGCGCATGTCGGCAATCGTCAGATCGGGCCGTAAAATTGCGACGGGCCTCGCTCGCTCGGACTCAAGGTAGAGGTACCGCCGGTCGTCTCTGCCCAGACCGCTAATTTCCCACTGATTGACGTGCGCGTCGGAATAATGTGATTTTGCGATCGCTTCTTTCACGGTCGCGGACAGCCGCACGAAACCGATTTTCTTTGGATCGAAGGCCTGAACGTCGACTGACGCGGCGGTAACGGGGCCCCCGTCGAGCGACATGAGCTTGACCGGCGTCGGACCCGCGATCGAACCGTTGGACGCGATGAGGTAGCGATCGACGTTGATGTGATTCTTGGGCTCCTGAACGTCGACGCTCAACCCACTTACGCCGTCGGCGCTGATCGTCGTAACGCGCAGCGGCGTACCCGACCTTTCGGCGACCGCGTCGAGCGCGTGCAGTACCGCGTTTCCGTCGGTGAGGAAATCGCCGCCGCTCGAAGGGGCGCCCGACGAGCCCGCCGAGCAGGCCGAGAGAACGATGGCTGCGAGCGCCGTGACGGCGCCGACCGATAAGCGCTTCATGCGGCTACTATGCCATCGGCACCGTCCGATAAGCGTCCACGAGGTGAGGAGCTCCCTAGATGATCGAGATGGTCTCCTTCGGCTTGGGATGCGCGGCGATCGCCTCGATGAGATGGCCGGCCAGCTCGTCGCAGATCGGATCGTCGATTTCCTCGACGCGTCCTTCGTCGGCGAGACGGGCCTTCTCGGGATCGATGGGGATGCGTGCTAAAACCGGCGCCTGCGCCAGTTCCGCGACGCGATCGGCATAGGACGGTCCGAAGATTTCGTAGCGCGTGCCGGTATCGGGAGCGACGAAGTACGACATGTTCTCGACGACGCCGATAACGGGCTTCTTGAGCTGGTGCACCAAGTTGGCGGCTTTGCGAACGATCATCGTCGCCAGGGCCTGCGGCATCGTGACCAGCACGACGCCGTCAATCGATAGCGACTGCAGCACCGTCAACGGCGCGTCCGACGTTCCGGGCGGAAGATCGATCAAGAGATAGTCGAGCTCGCTCCAGACCACTTGTTCGTAAAACTGGCGGATCACACCCGACACGATCGGGCCGCGCCACACCATTGCGGTGTCTTCCTTGTCGGTGAGAAGATTCGAGCTGACGATTTCGATCGCGCTGCGCGATACCGCCGGCACCATGAGCGGTTGCGATTGTCCTTGCGGCGTCTTCTTGACCGGATCCGCTTCGATGAGCAGCGGGGTGTGCAAGCCAAAAAGCTTTGGAATCGACGGTCCGGTGATGTCCGCGTCGAGAATGCCGACGCGCAAATGTCTTCGCCGCAATCCAATAGCGATCAACGCGGTCACGAGCGACTTTCCGACGCCGCCCTTACCCGACATGATCGGAACCACGTGTGCGATCTTCGCACGTCCTGCAAACTCACCGGGAGCGCGACGATTGGGGCGGCGATCTTCTTTGTCGATCATCGGAACGAAGCCGGAAAGGCGTGCCTGCTTGAGCGCGGCAACGATTGGTTCGACGCGCAAGCCGTGCGCGGCGGCGCCCTGCTCGATGGTTTCGTATTTGCTCACGCCGCAGCCGCTGCAGCCCAAGCCGAACGCGGTCATCACCTCGGCCGCGATGGGCAGCGCGGCGACGAGTTCCTTGATGTTGGTTTGCGGGCCGACCTCGATCTCGATATGGGGCATCGCGACGGTATTCAACGCCGAGCCCCGAATACCATCATCACCATGCATGTGCTCGGCCGTCTTCCCGAAGGTGGAATCGCTATTATCGGCAGCCGCACGCCTCCCGACGAAGCCGGCGTGTTTGCGTTTGAGATCGCGCGCCGTGTCGGCGAACCCGTGATCGCGGGCTTGGCGATGGGGATCGACTCGATGGCGCATCGCGGAGCGCTCGCCGCGGGCACGCCGACTGTGGCTTTTGTCGGATACGGCTTCGGCTGCACCGATCCGCCGGAAAATGAAGAACTCGAGCGGGCGATCATCGAGCACGGCGGCGCGGTCGCGACCTTGCGCGAACGGCACGAACCAGTTTCGCCCGAAGGGCTGATCGAGCGCGACCGCTTGCAGGCCCAACATGCGCGCGCGGTCGTCTTGGTATGCAGTGAAATCGACGGCGGTGCGATGCACGCTATGCGCTTTGCCCGCGAGCTCGGCAAGCCGCGTTTTGCGGTGCAGCCTCCCGAGGGCGCACAAGACGACGCGGTATGGGCCGGCAACGTGCAGGCCATTGCCGACGGCGCAGTCCCGATCCCGTTCGACGTCGAGAAAGCGCTGCCGGCAATCAAGTGATTCGCGATCGATCGGCGGCGGAGCGTGCGCTCGACGTGCTCGCCGGCGGATGCGATTCGCCGGTTCGCTCCGGATGGGGCGTCGGCGGCTCCATGTTCGTACAGAGCCGGGCGCAAGGAGCGTACGCGTACGACGAAGAGGGACGCCGTTACGTCGATTACGTGATGGCTTACGGACCACTGCTCTTCGGACACACGCATCCGGCGCTCGTCACCGGACTCGACGATATCGCTCGAAGCGGTTTCGTTTGGGGCTCGACGCATCCCGAAGAAGTCCGGCTGGCCGAGCGCATTCGCGCCTACCTGCCGTCGATGGAGCGCCTGCGCTTCGTCACCACCGGTACCGAAGCGATGATGAGCGCGATCCGCGCGGCGCGAGCGTTTACGCGCCGTACGCTGGTTCTCAAGTTTGCCGGCAACTACCACGGGCATTTCGATCTCGCGCTTCTCAACGCCGGCGCGTCGGCGCATACGCCCGACGGCGCGGCGAGCGGCATCCCCGACGGTGTGATGCGCGACGTTGCCGTCGCGCGGTACAACGACCTCGCATCGGTCGACGCGTTCTTGCGCGGGCGCGAGAAAGAACTCGCTGCGATCGTCGTTGAGCCGATCGTTGGTAACATGGGGTACGTTGCGCCGCAGCCGGGCTTCTTGGAAGGTCTGCGCGAGCGCGCTGCGCGCTACGGCGCTCTCCTGGTTTTCGACGAAGTGATCACGTGGCTGCGCTTTGGTTTGCGCGGCGCGCAAGAACGTCTGGAGATCGTGCCCGACGTGACCGCGATCGGAAAAATCATGGGCGGAGGCGCGCCGATCGCTGCCTTCGGCGGGCGTGAAGACGTCATGGCCGTGCTGGCGCCAACCGGGAGCACGTTCACCGGCGGAACGCACGCCGGGAATCCGTTTTGCGTTGCGATGGCGCATCGCGTGATCGACTTGCTCGAGGCGCATCCGGAATACTATCCGTACATGGATGCGCTGGCGAAGCGTTTGGCCAACGGAATCCGCCGCATCTTTGCCGAGCGCGAACTGCCGTATACCGTCGTGCAGCACGAATCGATCGTCGACTTCAAGTTCCGTGCCGGCACGCCGAACCGCAACTACGACGACGCGCTTTCGGCGGACAAATCGCGCTACGCCGGCTACTATCACGCGATGCTCGAACGCGGCGTTCTGCTCCCGCCGTCGCAAAACGAGGTCATGTTCGTGTCGACCGCGCATACCGCGGCCGACGTCGACGAAACGCTCGACGCGATCGGCTCGTCGCTCTCGTTATAGAGCGCTAACGCTGGGATGGATCGCCGGTTCGTATCCCGAGAGTAATATCGTAACGATCGCAGGGGGCGTCAACACGTCGACGTGGCCGTGCGGCAATGCTCGGCGCGACGCGTACCCCGCATCCGACCACGCGTAAAGGTTCTTTCCGTGTACCAGCCACGCAGCGTCGTCGATCGCGACGAAGGTTCCGTCGGGAAGCGATGCTGCGGCGTCGCGGTACGTGCGCTTGGCGCGCCCCTCGACTCGCTGGCGATGCAGCACGGCATCCATAGCGTCCGCGCTCGCGTCCGCCGAAACGTGACGCTGCCACAGATCGCGAAAACGCCGGTAGTCGTCGCGCCGGCACTCGGCGCAGGGGCGATGACCGGCCGCCAGGGCGGCCGCCTCATCCAAGAAGAAAAGCTCGGTCCAAGCGTGCGGCTGCATGACCTTGCGGCGAATGCCCTTATACGACAGCCGGCACGCGATCCAGCGCTTCGTCTGCCAGCCCCGCACGATACGACGCCGTTCGTCGATCAAAATACCGCGGTTACCGGTCAGCGTTCCCGTTCCGGGCAGCGCGACGACGTCGCCGAAGGGCGTCACCCGATTGCGTAGCGGCATCGAGTCAACGCGCGTCGACGCGGAGCCGCCGCAGCAGCAACCCTTTTGCCGATTGCAGCTCGCCAAACGAAAAGCGCAACCGGTGCGCGCGTCCGCCCTCAAGACGGAGAGGTCCCAGCACGATTTGTCCGGCGCCTCCCTTGCGCAACGTGTGCGCGCGCTCGTCGTTCGCAAGCGAGGTGTGGAACGTCATCGGCTCGCGTTTTGAAGCGGCGCTCGCCGAGAACCGGACGGTCACCAAATACTCGCCGCCGGCGGGCACGCGGAAGAAAACGTCGGAAACGGCGGCGTCGCTCCAGATTCCTTTCGGCTGGGCGCCCGACCAGCCCGATCCCAAAACGCCGCGTTCGCCCACCGGTGCGTCGAACCGGTACTCCTTGCCCGGACGCGCAACGTCGATGCAGTCATCGAGCTGAGTTTCGACGACGCCGACAGGACCGGTGAGCCGTTTGCTCCGCCACGTATCGATGGCGTCGCCGAGGGCAGAGCGAACCGCGGCGTCTTCGGCGTGCGAGAGCACGTTTTCCGCCGGACGCGACGGCCGCACCAGCCCGCTCGTGTCGCGGAGCTCGACGCCGAGAAAGCGTCCTAATCCTTGGAGCGTTCGATCGGTGTCGTCGATGAGGTCGTCGTACCGGATGACGTACGTGTGCTCCGGATAGCTCGACGCGCACGACAGCAGTAAGCAGACCCCTTCGCGATACCGGGAGATCGCTTCGGCGATCGGCTTGTCGGGCCACAAATCGCGGCCTTCGCGCGCGGCGTTTCGGCGATTGACGATCGAGTTTATCGTATCGAGCGGGTTGCGCACGATGAAGACGTAGCGAACCTGTTCGAACAGCTCTTGGACGATGCGCAGCTCGTAATCGTTCCAGTGTCCCGGCGTTTTGGAGCCGATGATCCGCGCCGCCGGCTTTTCGAGCGACGCGCCGACGATCGCCGCGACGATGTGGGCAAAGCGGTCGCGCATCGGATAGCGTCGCGGATACCGCATGCGATCGGGATTCTCAATCGGATCGTAGTGCTTCGCGCCGTGCTTCTTTGAGGCCTTACGGCTGCGCGCCGCGATCGTCTCGCGCTGCTCGTCGCGGTGTTTTTCGAACCAAAAGATCCCGGCGATTCCGTGAGCGAGGTCCCCTAACGGCTGCTCGACCAGAATCGCGATCTCCGGATTCTCGTTCATGATGTCGGAAAGCAGGGTCGTTCCCGAACGGGCCGATCCGCGAACGAACGCTACAAGAGGCTCGGTAAGGCGCACCGGTTAGGCGGCGGTGACGGGCGCCTTCCAAGCGTACGCCGTGAGCCCGTCGACTTCGGCGTCGGCCGGCCCGAAACCGGATCGGTCGTCGAGCGCGTTATACAGCTCTTCGCTCATCCACAGCGTGTCCGGCGCCGCGTGCTTCTGCATGTGTCCGGCGACGTCGATGATGTGGTCGACGACTTTTTCGAGGTTGGTATCTTCGAAGATCGCGACGTCGCCTTCGTTCATGCCGCAGCGAACTTGAAACGGCGTCTTGAGCTTGTTGTCGCGGCGGTTGAACGGATCGAGCTTCTCGAGGATACTCTTCGCGGACGCCAGCGCCTTGTCGCGGTCGACGAAGCAAATCATCACGCCGTCGGGCGTCCACGCCTGCTTCCAGGCGCGATTGACCAGGAACGTGCGCTTGAGGAGATCCTCGTACGCTTTAAACGTCGCGGTGATATCGATGTCGCTCTCGCCGTCCTTCATTTGCGTGGAACCCACGACGTCGATCGAAAGGAACGTGCAGCGCTTACGTTTGGCATCGTTGAGCGCCTGTTCGATCTCGCGATACTTTCTGACGAGCTCCTCGCGCGCTTCTTCCGAGTCGGCTGCTAAGACGCTCTTTTGCGCCGCCGGTAACGGGGCGCGTGCCCAGAGCTCGCGATGGATGAGCGCAAAAACCCGATCGAGGGCCACGATCAGAAGGTAGAACACGAGTGCCAGGACCAGCGGCACGTAACGCTTGGCTGCGGGTACGTGCAAGGCACCGGCTGCGCGGGTCATCAGCGGATCGCCGAAACGGTGCAGCTGCGCGATGCCGGCAAACTCCGCGACCCGGGGCGTGTGAACGAACGAGACGGCAAAGTAGAGAAGGCACAGCACGATTGCGAAGCCGAGCACGAAACCGACGATCCGATGGACCGCGTCGAGCACGTTGGAAACAAACCCGAATTGGTCCCTTTTCAATGGGAGTCTCCCGCAAGCTGCTGCTACGAGCATCCTTTTGACAGCTTCTGCTGCAGCCCTCCGGCTGGTACGGATGAAAATCGCGCGCGCGGGTAAGGGCATGTGATGACCGCGCCGGAGCTCGAGGCGATTCGCCGCCAAGGACCCAAAATCAAGCAGTTCGTGGCACGCTACGGCGCACGTTCGTCGCGGATCTTTGCCCGCGCGCTACGCGCCAGCTTTTCCGGGCCGAAAACCTTCGCGACGTTCGTGTTTTGCGAGCCTAATCCGCGCGAGCGAATCGAAGCGTGTTTGATCGTTCGCGCGCTGGGCTACAACGCGGCCGCGCTGCTTCCGCAGATGATCTCCAGCTATTACTGCGGGACGCAGCACATCGATCGGACGGCCTAGTCCCGAGCGGCGACGGGATAGACGGCAGGGCTGCGCAACCCGTTGGGGTCCACGCTGCGTACGCCCAGGATGAAATCGTCCTTACTCACCGGGACCGTCGCTTCGGTCACGTTGCCGACGTCTTTGACCTCGTCCCATCGTGCGGCATCGGTCGCGCGCCAAACGATTTCGTACGATGCGGCATCGGCAGCGGCGGTCCAGCGCAGCGTCGAGTCGTACCCCAAGCGTTTGGTGAGGAGCTGCACGTTGCCCGGGGGTGCGGGTCCTAGAGCTAGCGCGGCGAGCGCGGCGACGTTTGCCTGGGTCGCCCGCGCGAGATACTGCCAGTCGTTGTACTGCGGCAGATCGCCGTATTGAACGCCGTCCTGCATTCGTACGTCTTGGTGCTGGTGCGTGAAGTTCTCGTGCGCCTCTACGAAGCGAATGGCCGCAGCGTAGCCGGCGTCTTGAAACGATTCCTGATCGCCGCCGCGCAGAAAGCGATCGGCTCGGTAGATTTGGCGGACCTCAAACCCCGGCACGTATGCGGGAACCGTCTCGGCGACGAAGCGCGACAGCTCCCTCGACGGTGAGTCGTTTTCGGAGCCGACGAGATCGACGCGCTCCATCGAAGATCCCGCGGGCAAGGCCTGGCTGAAGACGCGAATGACGCCGGGCTCGTGGCTTCCGTCTCCGCCGGTCGAGTTCCCGATGATGTCGTTGTTGAGCACGGCCAGCACCGGCGCGTGACGCGCCGCGAGCTCGCGGGCGTAATGGTCCGATCCCCACAGTCCGAGTTCTTCACCGTCGAAACACGCAAAGACGATCGTGCCTTTAAACGGCGTCGCGGCCATGACGCGTGCCGCTTCTAGGACGGCCGAAACGCCCGAGCCATTGTCGTCGGCACCCGGCGCCACACCGCTACCATCGGTGCAACGGCCGTTGCAGTCGTCGTAGTGGCTCGACATCACGTAGATGCGCCCCGGCTCGCTTCCGCGCAAGGTCGCGATCACGCTGGATTCGAGCACGGCGCGCGGCGTACGCTTCGTTTGAGGCTGCTCGTAGTTGTCGAGGTCGACGGTCATCCGTCCGCCGGTTGCGGCAGCGATGCTGCGAAACTGCGCGACGATCCAGTCGCGAGCGGCGAAGATGCCGTGCGTCGACGTCGACGCGCGCTCGGAAAAATCGTTGCGGGTGCCGAAGTTGACCAAGGTCGTATCGGTCTGCTGCAGCCGAGCCGGATCGACGGCGCCGACCATCGAGGCGATCGGCGCGTAAGGCGCCGGCGAGGCCGCTCCAAGCGTGAGAGCGGCGATGAGAAGAAGGCAGAGGCGCATGCCTCGCTGCTTCAACGCCGGCGGTACCGGCCCATCGTAACGATCGTCCCTTCGCCTGGGGTCGAACGCACATCGAAGAAATCGGTGCAGCGCTGCATGATCGCAAAGCCGCGCCCCGTTTCGGTCAGCTCCCGCGGCATGTCGGCGGTGCTGGGCGGCGGATCGGCCAAACCGCGACCCTGGTCGCTCACGGTCGCGACGACCGCGGAGTCGTCGATTTGGAAACCTACCGCAATATCGTTCTGCGTGTGTGCGTGCTCGATGGCATTTGCGAGCGCTTCGCCGAGGGCAAACGTCAAGTTCTCGAGGTCGCGCGGCGCGATGTGGTGGTACGTACCGAATGCGTGAAGCGCGCCGCGCGCCGATCGAACGTAGCGCGGTAACGGCGGAATCCTCAGTTGGAGGCTGAAGGAGGCTGGGGTATGAACTTTGCCGTTGTGGGTTTTCATGCTCATGACGGACGCTGAGATTCTACCGCAAGTGGTGCCGGCCAAACCGAAGGAGCGACCTGCCGTTTACATATTGACGTGCGGCGACGGGTCGCTTTACACGGGTGCGACCACGAATTTGGCGCGCCGATTGGCCGCACACCAGCAAGGCAAGGCCTCACGGTACACGCGTAGCCGCCTGCCCATTGAGCTGCTGGTGTGGTGGTATCCCGGTACCTACGACCTCGCGCGGTCGCACGAAGCGCGCTTTAAAACCCTGACGCGCGCTCAGAAGCTCGCCTTGCTAGCAGGTGACGAGGCTTTCGGATGCCCGTTGCGAAGGCCATCGGATGCCTACGCTACCGCAAGCCGACGAACTGCCAAAATATAAAGAAAATGCCGTAAATTCGCAGGTTCGCATCGCGACCGACAAGGGCGACATCGTCCTGCGGCTCTTTCCCGACGACGCGCCGATGCACGCGGCGGCGTTTTTAAAACTCGTTGAGAACGGCTTTTACGACGGCCTGGCGTTCCACCGCGTGGAACCGGGTTTCGTCATCCAAGGCGGCGATCCCGACGGGGATGGAACGGGCGGTCCCGGCTATCGTTTGAAAGCAGAGTTCAACTCGCGCCCGCACGTGCGCGGAACGCTGGCAATGGCCCGTGCGTCGAATCCCGACAGTGCCGGATCGCAGTTCTACATTTGCTTGGGCGACGCGCGTTTTCTCGACGGCCAATATACCGTCTTCGGCGAAATGACCGACGGTTTCGAAACGCTCGACGCCATTCGCCGCGGCGACAAGATGCAGAAGCTAACGATCGAACCGCTGGCAAAGTAGTTGGCGGAGATCCTCGTGAATTCGACGGCGACGCTGCAGGAGTATCAGCGTTGTCAAAGCCTGCTATCGGTACCCAAAGGGCTGCGTAGCATGCTGACCTTGCTATTGGCACTGGGCGCGTGCGCGCTCGCCTTCAGCGTGGTCGAAACGTGGGGGTTGCCGGCGGCTGCCGCGGGCGCCGTGGCGCTCGTCTCATTCTTCGTGTACGTTATGGTTCTTGGGCAAATGACGAATGCTCGTCTACGCGCGTCCTACCGGCGCCTTAGGGAAGCCGGGGTAACGTATGTTTTTTCAGACGACACCATAAGCTGGTCGATGCGCGGCGGCCACGCCGAAGTGGCGTGGGATTGGCTGGATCGAATCATCTCAGAGCACGATCTATTGGTGTTTGCCAGAGGTTACTGGTATCTCTGTATTCCGGTACGCGACGTCCCGGCGGACAGACTCGCGGATTTACGGGATTTGATCGTTAAGCACGACCGGCAACTGCACGCGTAATCGCGTGAATGGCCGCGTACGACGCCCCATAGTCGTACGCAGCTTTCGTCATGATCGCGAGAATCCACGGCGACGTTCCGTAGGGATTGACGATCGCGACGTCGTTGCGCGTACCGGTCATTTCGCCGGTCTTGTTGGCGATTGGCGTTCCCGCCGGCAAAGCGGCCGGAATCGCGTCGCGATCGGTCTGCCCGAGCATGACGTCGACCATGGTACGGCAATGCTCCGGTGAAACGATCGTCCTGATGCCCTCGTGCGCTCCGGTTTCGATGAGATACAGAAGATGCGCCATGTCGGCGGGAGTCGAGACGTTATCGGAGTGCCGCACGATGGCGTACCAGTCGAGGAACTTGCGTTGAAGGTGCGTTTGATTCATTCCGGCGCGAAGTGCCACGTCGTTGATCGCACCAACGCCGAAATGACCGATCAGCATGTTGGCCGCCGTATTGTCGCTGACTTGAATCATCGGAACGATGAGCTGCCGCACGGTAAACTCGTCGCCGTCACTCGCACCGCTCATGAAATCCGACCCCGCGATGAGCTCGCTTCGGTCGAAACGCACGCGTCGATCGAGCGTCCCGGGATGCGCTTCTTCGAGGGTATAGGCGGTCGTCATGATGACCAGCTTGATGATCGAGGCGGTCGGAAACGACTCGAACGCGCGATAGGCGACCAGTGGGTTACCGGGCGCAAGCGTACGCGCGAAGACGCCGATCGCTCCGGGAAAATCGTCGGCGATTCGCACGACTTTGCGGCGCAGGACGCTCGCGTCGGCGGGGCTCGTCTGCAAGGCAAAAAGTGCGGCACCGCCGGCTAAAAACAGCGAACGCCTCAAGAGCCGGTTCCTTGATAGTGACGCAATCCGACGAGCCAGAAAGCGTAAGAGACCGCAAGCCACGCGATGCCGATGGCCGGGGTCAGCAAGCCGACCGCGGGGTTGAGGTGCAGACCGATCTCGGCTTTCTGCAGAAAATACGTTGCCGGGAAATAGTTCATGAACGCGAACGGCAGTACGAACGTCAGCACGATGCGCACGCCGCGTGAGTAAATGCTGATCGGATAACGCGTAAAATCTTGTTCGAGCGACATGACCACCCAGCGCAGCGTATCGACGCGGATGAACCAGAACGAGACCGTCGCCACAACCAGCGAGATGCCGAGATCGATGAGCGCGCCGCCTGCCACGACCAGCGGCACGAACACCACGTACGTCCAGTCGACGTGCACGCCGGCGGCCGCCGTAGCAAAGGCAAGCGTGATAATGCCTAGCAGCAGGCCGTCGGGGACGTTTTGCTGCGGCACCGTCAGCACTTGAAAGAGCGTGTCGAGCGGCCGGACCAGGAAACGGTCGAACCGCCCTTCTCGAATGTAGTCGGGAACCGTGACGACGTTGAAGAAGAGGCCGTTATGCAACTCGTGTCCGGTCATCCACAAAGCATAGAGAAAGAACATCTGGCGAAAGTCCCAGCCGTTCATCGACGGGAACTGGCGCATCGTTACGTAGAGCGCGCCCAGTGCGACGCCGTGATAGACGATCGTAAACGCGAACCACATGATGAAGTTGGCTCGATACTCGAGCAAGGTCAGAACGTTGATCCGCCAGTATTGCCAATATGCCGCGAGCATCGTCTCGAGCGACTGTGACGTTTTGGTCGTTAATCCTTCCTCCCGTTATGAAGTTGATTGGAGCTACGCATGTCCCTTGAGTGGGTAACCGCACTTGCCACGCTAGGCACCTTCATCGTCATCGCGGCTTCCGCCGTCGCCGCGCTGCTGCAACTCCGTCACATGCGCGGCAGCAATCAAATAGCGGCGCTTACCGAATGCCGCGAAACGTTGGAGTCGGAGGCGTTTCAGGATGCCCGGCAGTTCGTCATGACGGTTCTTCCCGAGCGCTTGAAGGATCCGGATCTCGAGCGTCAATTGTTGCAGCCGATTTTCCCAAAAGAGCTGCGCTCGGCAAGCAACGTGGCAAACTTCTTTGAATCGATGGGTGCGTTCGTGCGCTTCAATATCATCGACAGAACGATCGCGTGCGACCTTTGGTGCGGCGTCGTGCTATCCAGTTGGAGCGCTATGCTTCCAGTCACGCGCCTTCGGCGACGCCTTGATCCGGGCATCTGGGAGAACTTCGAATATCTGGCCGTGTTGTCAAAGCAGTTCGTCGAGCGTTGCCCGTCGTCGTATCCACGCGGCATGCCGCGGATGGATCTCGGGGAGGACGTCTGACGCGCTCCGAGTTGCCGGTTCGTTCCCCCTTCCGCCTAGATTTGACTGCGCTCGCGTTACAGCGGCTCGCAGCCAACGTCGTCGACGTCATCGACGCAGGCGGCACGTACCATCGTGCGTTCGAAGACGAGAAGGGTACGTCGATCGTGGCGGTCTCGCAAAAGACCGCTGACGCGATCGACGTGAGCGCGAGCGGGCGCGGGCCGCAACGCTGGCTCCCGGCGGTCGCTCGGATGCTGGGCACGCAAGTGGATTTGACGCAGTGGTACGAGCGCAGCGAGCGAATTGCTTGGCTGCACCGGTTAGCGGTGGCATTCAAAGGCGTGAAACCGCCGCGCTACGCAACGTTGTGGGAGGCGTGCGCGCACGCGATCGTCTTTCAGCAAATCTCGATTCACGCTGCCGGATCGATCATGCGCCGAACGATCGAGGCGCTCGCGGCCCCGATCGATGCCGGCGGCGTGAGCTGCATTCCGTTTCCGCCGCCGGAACGGTGGCTCACGGCAAGTGAGGAGCGGTTGCGCACCGCCGGACTCTCGCGCAATAAAGTGGCGCATCTTCGCTCGGTGGCCGCCGCGTTTGCCGAGGGCGCGATCGACGAGGTTACCTTGGAGAAACTGCCCACCCCGCAAGCCGCGGAGCGGCTGCGTACGATTCGCGGTATCGGGCCGTGGAGCGCGGCGGTGATTCTACTGCGCGGCATGGGACGGCTCGATACGTTTCCGCTGCGGGATTCCGGTGTGGCGCGCAGCCTCGCGCTGTTGGCCGGAGAGGCCGTCGATCTGGATTTCGTTCTCGAAACGCTCGGTCCGGCACGCGGGATGCTCTACTACCACTTGCTGCTTGGCCGGCTGCGCAACCCTTCCGCTCAGAGAGCGGGTCGATAAGGGCATGGCTACCCTCACCTCTCCCGTGTTTGCAATCCAGCGTGCCGGCGATCGGGCGTTCTTCGACCACGAGTGGCTAAAGACGTATCACTCGTTTAGCTTTGCCGAGTATTACGATCCCAACAACCAGAACTGGGGCGCGCTGCGCGTCTTCAACGACGATTACGTCGCGGGCGGTGCCGGATTTCCGACGCATCCGCATCGCGATATGGAAATCGTCACCTACGTGCTTTCGGGAGAGCTGGCGCACCGCGACAGCATGGACAACCACGGCGTCGTCGGGCCAGGCGGCGTGCAGTTCATGAGTGCCGGCACCGGCGTACGGCATAGCGAGTTCAATAACCAGGCCGACGAGACGCTGCACCTCGTGCAAATGTGGGTGCTACCCGGCAAACTTGGCACGGCGCCGTCGTACGGTCAGCGCGATTATACCGTCGACGACCGGCGGAATAGGTGGCTGACCATCGTGAGCGGTGAGGAGGGCGTCGACGCGCCGATCCGCATCACGCAGAAGGCGACGTTCTCGGTTACGCGGCTGGAAAACACGAGCCTGGTCAAGGCATTCGCGCCGAAGCGCTACGGCTTTCTCTTCGTCGCCGACGGGAACGTCGAGGTCAACGGAGAGTTGCTCAAAGGCGGCGACGCCGTGCGGCTCTTCGACGTGGAGCACCTAGCGGTCAAGGGCTCGGGCGAGCTCGTCCTCTGGGATCTTCCGGACGTCGAGTAACAACACTTGAGCGCCGCGGTGCGTCTATAGAGCATGGCGCTCAACGTAGACCCCGCGCTCGTAGAATCGGCGACGACCGGCGATCCGTCGCTGGAACGGCTGATCGTAGCCGTTTGGCCCGAAGCGTTTCGGCTCGCCGCAAGCATTTTACGCGACCGGAGCCTTGCCGAAGACGTCGCACAGGAAGCCTGCGCGACGATGGCGCGCTCTTTGCGAACGCTCAAAGACGTCCGGACGTTTTCGTCGTGGTTCTACCGGATCGTCACCAATCACGCGATGAGTGCCGGCCGCCGGCTTCGCCCGACGGTCCCGATCGACGCGGCAGCGGAGTGCGGCACGCGCTTCGACTCAAGCGACGCGCTCGATCTGTACAATGCGTTGGCGACGCTGCCGATCGATCAGCGCGCCGCGATCGTGCTTCACTATTACGGCGGACTCAAGAGTTCCGAGATCGCCGCGGCGCTCGGCGTTGCAGCGCCGACGGTTCGTTTTCGCATCATGCTGGCTCGGCGCGCGCTCGCAAAGGCGCTCGCAATTCCGAGCGACACGCCAAACGAGGTACTTTCACATGTACGCTGATGCTCGGCTTTACGCTGCGATGGAATCGATGGTGCGCGGCATCGACGCTCCGCCGGTACCGATGTCCGCAGTTCGCGATCGCATCGCTGCGCCGCTCGGACCTCAGGTTCGGCCGCACATTCCGTTCTTGCGCTACGCGCTGGCGGCCGCCGCCGCGATCGCGCTGTTTTTTGCGATCTTTCCTAAGGCGTCGCTCGCCGTCATCGATCGTTTCGAACGCATCGTCGTCAACAGCTACGCCGCAGCCTATCGAGTCATGGGATGGACCCCACCGCCGGAGCCGCCCAAAGCGCTCGAGACCGGGGCCGCCGCTCAGCGTGTCTCCTTGAAAGAGGCTCAAGCGAAAGTTGCGTTTACGATTGTCGCTCCGGTCGGTCTGCCGTCCGGATCTACCTTGGCGGCAATACAAACTCTGCGCGTATTGGTGTACGACAAGACGACGCGCAAGTGGTCGAAGGCCTCGCCCGCCATTGAATTTGATTACGACCGTCCAGGAAAGCGTCAGTTCGCACTGATGGCCGTTAAAGACGACCCTCGTACCGGTCCGCCGTCGAAGTATGTCTACGAAGCCCTAGACTTACCCGGCGGAAGGGTGGAACTCATAAAGCACGCGCACTTCGACTGGCGAAACGGCGACCAAGTTATGGCCGCGACTGAAGACGACGGCATCACGTCGGCGGAGATTCAAGCCATCCGCGCGGCTATGCACGGAGAAGCCGTGATTCACTCCGCGCATACAACCGTCGAAAAGCAGTACCTGCTCCCATAAGCGGCCGTTCATGACTCGCGCGGAGTCGCTGCGTTTAGGACTCGGGCTTCTTGTCGCAGGATGCGGCGCCAGGCGAACGATCGGCCTAAGAGTAGCTTCTACCGGCGTGAACGAGAACGCGGTCATCGCGGAAGTTTATGCCGCCGCTTTGGAACGCGCAAATATTCGCGTCGAGCGGCACATCGGATACGGCGACGCGCAAAGCTTAATGGGTGCCTTACGGGCCGGGAAGATCGACGTATTCCCCGGCTACGTTCCTGAAAAGCTCCGGTACGAAGATCATGACGGGGTAACGTTCCTCGAACCGTCGCCCGCGACGGAGGGGCCCTGCGTTCTCACCTCCCAGGTCTCCGCCGAAAGGTTCTGGCTCGTAACCTTGACGCGCTGCGCGAGGATCGCTCCCCGGCTTCGATTGGCCGCGACGCGCGACTTCCTGGCGCCAAACGGCGGCCTGCAAAAGCTGCAATCGGTTTACGGCGGGTTCCACTTCAAAAGCGTTACCGTTTGTGACGACGGCGATCAATACGGCCTGCTCAATCTCGACGATGCCGACGTGGCGAACGGCTCTTCGACGGACGCCCAGATCGCCCAAGACCAACTCGGCGTTTTGTCCGATCCGAAGAGTTGCTTCCCTGCGAGCAGCATCGCACCGATTATCCGCGTTGGGTCGCTCGACGCTCGCGGCGCCCGGGTCCTCAACCGCATGTCGCAAGCCCTTAACGAGTATGCCGTGCAGCGGCTAAACATGCAGTGCGATCTGGGCACGTTCAGCGCGCGTTTCCTCGCGGAAGAGTTCGTGATCGCGGAGTCACACAGGGCTACACCCAATCGCGCAGCGTTACGGTAATCGTCTTGGTGGTACCGTCTTTCCCCAAGATTTGCAGGTGTAAGAGGGTTCCGGCGGGGCCGTTGATCGCTTCGCGCAGCTGCGCCAGCGTTGGAGCGGTACCGTCGAGCGTGGTGATGACGTCGCCCTTGACGATGCCCGCCTCGGCCCCCGGAGTATTCGGACGCACGTCGTAGACGATAACCTTCCCGTCGTGCTGGATCAAGAAGAGTCCGGCGCGCTCGTAGGCGTCGCGCGTGGAGAGACTGGCGTTGGGCTCGAGCGCCATCGTCTGCTTGCCGTAATCGAACGTGACGGTAAAGCGCTTCCAGACGTTCCCGCCCACGTTGGCGGCGAGGAAAGGTGAGGCGAAGAAACCTTCTTTTTGCGTCGAGTAGTCGGCGATGACGTCGTCTAGCGTAAACGTCCCGATTTGGAGCGACGCGAGGCGCCCTAACATGCCTCTGGCGCCCCCGCCGACGCCGAACCCGTTGACACCCTCGGCGCTGCGCGTCGGGGGAACGACTTGCGGGTGCGCCGCAACGAACGGTGCCAGCAGCGTAATCGAATCGCGCGCGCCGGTGTCGACGGAGCAGCGGGTCGCGATGCCGTCGATCGTGCAGGCAAACTGCGGCTGCGTCGATCCGAAGACGAACGGGACGACGTCGGCTCCGGCCGGCGGCGGCGCGCCCGGCATCGTGAGAACCACTTTCCGGTTCGCGTAATCGAACGTCGTGATGAACCGTGCGAGCACCTCGAATCCGATCAAACCGTCGACGTTCTGTCCGGCCGAAACGCCGAACCCTTGGCGCACCGGTAAAACGGCGAAGACTTGATCGCGCAGAACCGCGTCGCCGACGCCGAGCGAGTCGACCTTTGCAAAACTGAACGTCTCGGAAGCCGAGCCCGCGCCCGTCCCTTGGAATGAGCCCGCGCCGGCCGTACCCAGTTCCTTCGCGACGGCGGGATCGATGACGTTGCTGCCGCCCGTGTCGAAGATGAAGCGGTAGGGCCCCTTGCCGTCGAGCATCACGTTGAGATACACGTGATTGTCGACGATCTCGATCGGCACCGAGGTCGACGCAGCGCCGCCGGTTATCGAGAAGTCGTGAACGGTCGACGCCGGTTTAGCCAAGTCCGCGTCGCCGGAAACGATTTTTGCCGACGTTGCGTGCGAATCCGAAGCGTTGCCGGTCGTCGATTCGGAGTGGGTGCGGTACGGTACGAGCAGCCCACCCGTGCGATGGTACTCAGAGACCGTCGTGACGTAGCTGACCTGACCGATCGCGACGACGTATCGAGCGGGTAGATGGGTGGCCGTATCGATCCAGATTTGCATCGGCAGCTTCGAGTGCGGCGGCGTGACCGATACGGTTGCGTACCGGTGGGCGCCGCCGTTCTTGAAACCGCCCCACGTTACCGACGCTCCGCCGGCATTGCGCGTAAACAGCGTATCGTTGAAGCCGTATGCCGAATCGATCTCTTGCGAAAGGCCGGCATCGCTGCCGTCGACCCACACCAGGCCGGTTTGATCCTGACTCCACGCGACGGCACCGTCGTAGCCGTCGGCCTGAACGAGCGGCGGCAGCGACGCGCGCTCGGAAAACTTCAAGCTGCCGATAGCTCCCGCGGTGGTCCCCGTGCCGTTGAGCCCGCTGCTCGAGACGGTGCCCGCCATTTGAAGCGTTCCGCCGCGATCCAACGCGGCCGCGCCGAGCGCGGCGCGAGTCTGCTGCAACGTCCGTGCAACCTCGGGCGAGCCGGCGGGAGTCTGAGCTACGGCCGGAACGGTAAGACAGGCGGCGGCACACGCCGCCACGGCAAAGGCGAATCGATACATGGCCTCTATACGGGGCGACGAAGGGAGTTGTTTCGATGGAGTGCGAGCACATCAGAGATGCGGGCGATTCGGTCCCGCGCACGCCCGCGGGCTGCGAAGAATGCCTCAAAACGGGTTCGCGCTGGGTCCATTTGCGGCTTTGCCTAGGCTGCGGCCACGTCGGATGCTGCGACGATTCGCCGAACAAGCACGCGACCAAACACTACCACGCGACCAAACATCCCGTCATCCGCTCGTTCCAGCCCGGTGAGTCGTGGCGCTGGTGTTACATCGACGAAGTGATGTCGTAGGGTGCCTAGCGCAGTGCGGCTTTGAGGCGTCCCTCGGCGACGCTGCGGCGTTGACGTCCGGCGACATCGGCCGGATCGATCTCGTGCAAGGCTTCGACGAGCCGGCTGTCGATGATCCGCTCGCGCATCGCGCGCGCGAATCGTTCGGCGACTTCTAAACTTTGGCGATCGTCCCAATGAACGAAGCCGGACGCACAATCCGCGACGGCGTCGACCAGCTCGAGCGTTCGATACGACCCCCGCGCATTCTCGATCGTGACGGCCTTCTTCAGGATGCGCTCGTTCGGCCCAGAAGAGAAGTGCAGCGCGTACTGGGCGCCGTCGCGCGTAAAAAGCCGGCCGGCGGGACGAAATCCTATTTTTGCAACGGACTCCGCAACGCTGCGGCGGCCGATGCCGTCGGGGACGGCGAAGTCGATTTGCGTCACGTCGAAGAGATCCGGCGCGTACGACGCGGCGGCGCTCGCACCCACGACGACGGCATCGAGGCCATCGCTCTTCAGTTGAGCCGTGACGATCGCGGCTAGCTCGGACAGCGTGGCGATGCTAGCCGCCCTGAATCACGACTTTGCGCGACGCCGCCTGCCAAACCAACGACGAGAGGCCGGCGAAGAGGACGAGCCATAGGACCTGCACCGCGAAGCTCGCGAGCCACTGGCTCGGCGGAATGATCCCGACGTAAATGAGCAGCGGTGTGGAATAGATCGCCGCGAACGGCAGCGCGAACACAATCCGCCCGAAGATGCCCGGAAAAAACGTCAACGGGATGACTTGCCCCGACAGCAAATCCGATGCCCAGCGCACGATCAGCTGAACGGCAAAGGTTTCGAGCGTCCAGAACGCGATCGAGTTCATCAGGAAGTTCAAAAAAAAGTTGACGCAGTAGCCGATGAGAAACGCGATCGCGAACGCGCCGAGCGTTGCCGGTGGCGGAACGTCGATATGCACCAGCAACAGCGCGAAGAACAGCGATGGAATGACGAGCAGCGCGTGCAGCAGCGTTTGACCGATTCCGTCGCTGAAGAAATACATCGGCAAGCTGATGGGCTTCATGAGATCGGTCGCAATCGTCCCCTCGCGGACTTTCTCGCGAACCATGCGCGTGCCGTCGACTTCGAGTACCAACGACATGAGCATCGCGACGGTTGCGTACGTGATCATGCCGTGCAGCGGTAGATTGACCGGCGCGAGATTCTGCGCGTAGAGCGCCGTCCACAGCGACCGCAGAATGTAGACGCGCAGAACTAGCGAGCCGACCTCGGTGAGGACCTCCATGCGGTAGGTCGCCTCGCGTGCGAACGCCTTGCGCGCGAACTCGACGTACGGCTCGAAATTCACTTGCCCTTTTGCCGCTTAATCGCTTCCTGGCGGCGGTGCTCCATCTCCTCGAGCTCGAGCATCATCACGTCGACGACCTTGTCGACCTCCGTGGCCTGTGTCGGGGGCGGCTCCTCGCCCGACCGCCGCGGCGGCGGCGCCGCCGTGCGGTGCTCGTCGAGCACTTTATCTTGTGCGTGCGCTTTGCGTAGGAACTTCGCATAGGTTTGCGCCGCGCGCGCGCGCACGTCGTCGCCGGCTTCGAGGTTGAAGACGTCTTCGTAGAAATGCATCTTCGCGTGAATCTCCGGCGCTTTATCGGGCGGATAGATCGTCGCCGGATTGCCGAACGCGACGTGCTGCATGGGAACCGACGTGCCTTTGCCCACACGCGAGTTTACGTGCACGATCGCGCCAAGGGCCACGCCGCTGCCGTCCTCCAAAACGGCGCCGTTGAAAATTTTGGTGCCGCTGGCGACGAAGCAGCCGTTTCCAACCGTCGCGCCGACAACGTAAGCCTGCGGTCCGACGATGCAGCGGTCGCCGATGCTCAGTGCCCACTGCAGCGCCTTTCCACCACTAGCCTTGAGCACGGCATTTTCCATTACGACCGTCTCCTTGCCGATCGTCACCGGCGCGCCTTCGGAGGCGATTACCGCGCCGTGCAGCACGGCGCAGTCGGCTCCGATGGTGACGTCGCCGGAGATGGTGGCGGTTGGCGCCACGTACGCGCTGGAATGGATCTTCGGCTTTTTCGTGCCGCTGGAAACGATCACTGTGCAGTCTCCTTGTCGCGCGCGTATCCTTCGACGTAAATGCGCCGGATAATGGATTCGAGGTCGGGTTCTTCGATGCTGACGTCTTCGACGCGATATCGTTCGCTGGCTTGCCGAACGAGAACGTCGGCTCGCTGCCGGTTACGGTCGAATCGGAAGCGCGCCATGTTGCCGTCGGTCCCGGCGAGCTCGGCGCCCTCGAGCGACGGCGCGTCGACGTGCTCGGCCAAATGCAGTACCAGCGTCCGGTAGCGTCCGTACTCTCCCTTAATGCGTTCGATGTCGCCGTCGTAGATGATCGCACCCTCGTCGATGAGCACGATACGCCGGCAGAGCCGCTCGACGTCGGCCAAGTCGTGCGTCGTCAGGATGATCGTCGTTCCACGCTCGGAGTTGATCCTCGCGATGAACTGCCGTATTGCTTCTTTAGCAACGACGTCGAGTCCGATGGTCGGCTCGTCGAGATACACGATCTTCGGACCGTGCAGCAGCGCGGCTGCAAAATCGCCGCGCATGCGCTGGCCGAGCGAGAGCTGGCGCACGGGAGTGTGCAGAAAATCGGTCATTTCGAGCAAGTCTACGAACTCGTCGAGATTGCGGCGGTAGACGTCGCGGGGGACGCTGTAGATCGCGCGGAGGAGCTCGAACGACTCGATCAGCGGCAGATCCCAATACAGCTGGCTGCGCTGGCCGAAAACCACGCCGATATTGCGAGCGTTTTCCTTGCGCGTCTGCCACGGCACGAGCCCCGCGACGCGCACCTCGCCGGAGGTTGGAACCAAGATGCCGGTGAGCATCTTGATGGTGGTGGATTTACCGGCGCCGTTTGGACCAATATACCCGACGAGCTCGCCGGACTCCAGCGCCATCGTCACTCCCGCCACCGCGACGCGATCTTCGTACGTCGCCGAAAAGAGCGTGCGCAGGGCGCCCAAGGCTCCGGGAATGCGTTTGACCGACCTGAAAACCTTGCGCAAGTCGCGCGTCTCGATGATGGGCACGAAGACAACCTTCGGCGCGGGCAGAAAGGATCATCGTGATCGTCACGATCTCGAATGAGTACGGCTGCGGAGCGCTGGCGATAGCCCGACGCGTCGCGGACGCGCTTGGGTACGAGTACGTCGACCGCCAGTTGCCGGTCGTCGTGGCGAAGCGGTTGAGCGTATCGCCTGAAGAGGTCGAAGCCAGCGAAGATACCGGGCGAACGTTGGGGGAGCGGTGGATCACCAGCCTCGAGCGCGCGACGCCGGAACTGGCGCAAGGGTCGATGACGGAGGACTTCGACGAAGAGATGCTGCGCGCCGTGCAAGCCGCGGTTCGCGAGTACGCCTCGCACGGAAACGTCGTTTTGGTCGGTCGCGGCGCGGCCGCAATTCTCGGCGAGCGTCCCGACGTGTTGCGCGTGTTCATGTACGCGCCGCGCGCGTGGCGCATCGCGCACATCGAGCAGTCGATGGCCGTCGACCGCAAAACCGCCGAGGCGGAAGTCGATCGCGTCGATCGTGCCCGCGCCGCATATTTGCGGGACTGGTATGACGCGACGTTCGGCGACCCGCACGCGCACGATCTGTGTTTCGATACGTCGCGTTTGACCGAGGCGGGCTCGGCGGAGCTCATCGTTGCGGCGGTGTGTGCCGTCGAGTGAACGAACGGCTCCCCAAACGCGCGCCCTCGATTCTCACCGCGCTGCGCTACCGCGACTTCCGGCTGCTGTGGATCGGGCTCATGGTTTCCAATCTCGGCACGTGGATGCAGTTTACGGCGATGGGTTTCTTCGTCGCGCAGGTCGCGGGCACGCCGCACCGCGCGGCGCTCGACTTGGGTTTCCTCGGCGCGGCGCGCGCGGTGCCCGTGCTGCTGCTCTCACCGTTTGCCGGCGTCGTGGCCGACCGGCTTCCGCGGCGGCGCGTGCTCATGGTCACCAACTCGACCATGGCGCTCGTCGCGCTGCTCCTCGCCCTGTTGGCGAGCACGCACCATCTCGAGCTCGTCGGCCTCGTCCTGCTCTCGGCGCTCAACTCCGCTGCGAACGCGTTCGACTCGCCGACGCGGCAGAGCTGGGTGCCGCTGCTGGTCGACCGCCAATACGTTGGAAACGCGGTCGGCTTGAACTCGGTCGCCTTCAACGCGCCGGCGGTAGCCGGTCCGGCGCTCGCGGGCGGGCTCATCGTTTGGGTTGGCGTCGCCGGCTCGTTTTACGTCAACGCAGTGCTGACGCTGGCGGTGGTCGTCGCGGTGATCCTGATGCGGGAGTCACCGCGTCCGGCAGTGCGGCGCGACGAGCCGCTGCTGCAATCGATGCATCAAGGCTTGGTCTTCGTCGCTGGACACCCCATTCTGCGCTGGATCGTCCTGGCGTTCTTGATAACGGCCGTCTTCGCACGACCGTACAGCCAGCTGATTCCGGCGTTCGTCGTCAACGTGCTGCGCGCGGGGCCGCACGGACTGGGCTTGGCGGTGTCGGCGATCGGCATCGGCGGATTCGGCGGCGCACTCGTCACCGCGTACTTCGCGCAGCGCGAGCGACGGTCGCGGCTGTGGGTTCAAGCGGGCATCGCGATGTCGTGCGGCGTGCTCGCGCTCGGCTTCGTGCCATCGATCGGACTCGCGCTGCCCGTGCTCTTTGCGATCGGCGTCGGCACGATGGCGCTGCTGGGCGCGACCAACACGTTGATTCAAACGCTTTCGCCCGACGACGTGCGCGGACGCGCGTTGGCGGTCTATACGATGATTGCGATAGGTGTCGTTCCCGGCGGCTCGCTCGTCGACGGCGCGATCGCCGCGGCGGTGGGATTGCACGTCATGTTTACGTTCGCCGGAGCCTTGTGCGGCGCGATGTTTCTGTGCATCTGGTTCTTCCGTCCGGTCGTCAAAACCGTATAGCGGGCCGGCAAAAAAAAAAGCGAGCCGCGAATCTCGCGGCTCGCAATAGGCGTATAAAAATAGCTCAGGCTCTTGTGATCCTGAGCTTGTCGAAGGGTTAGGCTGCTGCCTTCTTCCGACGGCTGGCTTTACGTCCGCCCTTACGGCGGCGGGTCGTCGCTTTGCGTGTCGCTTTTTTGCGTCCGCCCTTGCGAGCCTTCTTGCGTCCGCCCTTGCGAGCGGCTTTCTTCTTACGTCCGCCCTTGCGTGCGGCTTTCTTCTTACGTCCGCCCTTGCGTGCGGCTTTCTTACGTCCGCCCTTGCGTGCGGCTTTCTTACGTCCGCCGGCGGCTTTCTTTCTGGCTTTGCGCTTCTTGGGCGCTGCTGCTGCCGGTGCGGCAGCGGCTTTCTTTCTACGTCGTTTGACTGCCATGTTCTGGAAGTCATCCTTTCTCTGGTCGACAACCGACCAGGGTTGTTGCCTTCCTTATACAGTATTACGAGCTTTGATGCAAGTTTTTGGGGATGACGGCGCGCGCATCGACGTGCGCGTCGACGGTTCTGACGGCGATGCGGTGGTGATGATCCACGGATTTCCGCTGACGCGCGACATCTGGGACGCGCAAGCGAAAGCGCTCGCGCGAACGCATCGCGTCGTGCTTCCGGACTTGCGCGGCATGGGTGCGTCGTCGGTTCCCGACGGTCCGTATCTGATGGAGACGCTCGCGTCCGACGTCGCCGCGGCGCTCGACGCGCTTGCCATCGAACGCGCCGCGTTGGTCGGTCATTCGCTTGGCGGTTACGTCGCGCTCGCGTTCGCGCGAATGTACACCGAACGCGTGACGAAGCTCGCGCTCGTGTGCAGCCGAATCGCCGCCGACACGCAAGAAATTGCGGAAAATCGGCGCAAAAATGCAGATGTCATCGAACGCGATGGTGTGGTGCAGCCGGATATCGTGTCGCGTTTACTCGCACCCGAGTCGCTCTCGCAGCGTCCGGAAATTGCAGAGCGCGCGCTGGATCTCGCGCGTCGTATCGACCCGCGCGGTGCCGCCGCGATGCTGCGCGGCATGGCCATGCGGGTCCCCTCCGACGATATCGCCCCCGACCTCGACGTGTCGGTGCTCGTGGTGGCCGGCGGCCGGGACGCCGTCATTCCAATGGAAGAGGCCCGCGCCGTGGCGCGGGCCTTCCCTAAAGGAGAGCTGGTGGTCTGCGAGCGCAGCGCCCATCTGCCGATGCTCGAGGAACCCGGCCGGTTGACCGAGGCGCTGACGGAGTTCCTTACCTAACCGTCGGGAGCTGGCGCCGGCGGCGGAACAGTGAATAAAGGAAGAGCGCGCCGATGACAAAGGCGCCCAGGACGGCCGCCACGATGACGATCTTCGTCAGGATGGCCATCAGCGACAGAGCGACGATCGCCAGGGCTATGACCGCGGTCACTTTGAGCCAGAGGGCGAGAACGGGATGGATGGTGGACATTTCATCCTTAGCTACCGATATAGAGCGTGGAGGTTTCATCACCCGTGGACGTAGCAGGGCTTTCTTCGAGTCTCGCCAGCGGCGCCGTTGCCGGTCAAGTCGACATGAGCGTGCTCAAGTTGCTGATGAACCTCGACCAGACGGTCGCCGCCCAGCTTGCCGCCTCGATCGGACTGGGTACCGCCGTCGATGCATATGCCTAAGGAAGTTTGACGACCGTCGCGAACTCCGACCCATGAAGTTTGCGTGTGCGGCGCTCGTTGCGGCGCTTCTTCCAATTGCGGTTTCGGCAGCGACGAACACGACGACGACACCGCAGCGGCACCTCGTCTACACGTTCACCTACGGCGTGACGACCGACCGCGAGACGCACGTTTCCGGTATGGGCGCGACCATGAGCCAGTCGGCGGGCCCCGCGTCGGGAATGGTCGATAACAAAGCCGGGTCGAGCGACAAAGGCACTATCACGGTCGACATCATGCAAGAGCAGCCGGATTCGGGTCTCGTCGTGGTCGTGAGCGAGCAGGGACAGGATACGCGCAATGCCGAGCCGGCAACGTGTGTGGTGTTCAGCGACACGACGCTGATCTGCGATCCCAATAAGCGGTTCAACTCGGAGGAGCTCACGCTGCTGCGCTTCCTCGGCTCGCATTTTGTCGATCCGAACAACCTCGACGCCAAGAGCCACTGGCACGTCCAGCGTGACGGGCCTACGTCGACGTCCGCGGACTACACGATTTCGAAGAATACCAACGGCGCGATGACGATCGACGAACAGCGGATCGTCAAGGAAAACGGCGCGCACCCGCAGACCACGAACATCAACGCGACGGTCGGCTACGACTTCAACAAGAGCATTCCGACGACCGTGACGGAATACCTGATTCAGCGCAGCGAGCAAGCCGAGCAGTACAACACGATCAAGTCGGAAACGGTGCTCACGCTCGAATCCGATTCGATGACGGCGGCGAAGATCTAAGCGTCTACAAACGCCCGAGGTATTCGAGAACGCGATACGCCGCGGCCAGCGTGTGGGCCGTGTCGATGCGTCCGTCGGTCATCATCGTTCGGAACTCGTCGAATCCGGCCAGCTCCGTCTCCAGCATTTCGGCGGGATCGAGCTTCGGTTCGCGGACCGGGCCTGCGCCGCGAGCTAGAAAGACGTACGTTTTCGCTTGGGAGCGCACGGGCTCGACGTAATAATCGGCAACGAGCTCCCAGTGCGCCGCTTCATATCCCGTTTCCTCAGCGAGCTCGCGCGCGGCGCAATCCTTGGGATCTTCGTCGCCGTCGAGCATGCCGGCCGGAAGCTCGACGTGGATCTCGTCGGTTCCGTAGCGGTATTGCCGGACCAAGACGATGCGATCCTCGGGCGTCATCGCGAACGCGACGACGAATCCGCGCGACTCGCGCACGAAGTATTGCTCGATCACGGTGCCGTCCGGCAGCTCGACTTCGTCGGCGCGCAATCGCATGAACGGCGAGTCGACGAGGTACGTCGACGACCGTCGCCGCCACTGAGGCTTCTTCACGCGTAAGGCTGTTCGCCCGGAGACGGCGAAGAGCCCGTGGCCTATGGAAGATCTCGTACTAGTTGCGGGCGGCGGCACGATGGGTGCCGGCATCGCCTTCGTTGCGGCGCGCGGCGGCTACCGCGTGGAGGTCGTAGAACCCAATGGGGAGGCGCGGCAGCGCGGTGCCGAGCGCATCGCGCGCGACGCCGAACGCGCGGGCGACCCGTCGATTGCCGATCGCATCACGTGGTTGGAGGCCATGCCCGCGCACAGCGACGCCTCGATCGCCATCGAGGCGGTGCCCGAGCGGTTCGATCTCAAGCGCGACACGTTCGTCGCAATGGCGCGCGCGTTGTCCGCCGACGCGCTGCTCGCGACCAACACCTCGTCGTTGTCGGTGGCGGATCTTGCCGATGCCGTCGCCAATCCGCGGCGCGTCGTCGGGCTGCATTTTTTCAATCCGCCGGCCGCAATGAAGCTCGTCGAAGTCGTGCACGCGCCCGAGACGGCGGACGAGGCGATCGAACGCGGTTACGCGTTCGTCGAGCGGATCGCAAAGACGGCGGTGCTTGCCGCCGACACGCCCGGATTCATCGTCAATCGGGTCGCGCGACCCTTTTACTTGCAATCGATGCGCGCGCTCCAGCGCGAGGTAGCGTCGGTGGAAGAACTCGACGCGCTGGCACGCGCGGCGGGATTTCGCATGGGACCGTTCGAGCTAATGGATCTCATCGGTCTCGACGTCAACCTGGCGACGACGGAATCGGTCTACGCGCGCACCGAAGCGGAGCGCCTCGAACCCGTCGAGATGCAGCAGGCGATGGTCGCGCAGGGACGACTCGGCCGCAAGACCGGCGTCGGCTTCTACGACTACTCCGGCGAGGTACCAAAGCTCGATCTTGCCGTCGACGTGCCGTCGGGCGACCGCAACGGCGACGAGGTTATCGCGCTGCTCGGACTGGGCGGTCTCGCGGAGGAACTTGCGGACCTGCTCGAAGAGCGTTACGCCAGCGTGCAGCGCATCGAGAACGAAGACACGCTGGACCAGCTTTCAGCAGACACGACGATCGTCATCGACGTTGGTGACGGAACGACCGATCGGCACGCCGTCCTCGTCGAGCTCGACGGCCGTCTCGGTCCCGAAACGATCTTTTTTGCCGACGCGTATGCGACCGGCATCGCGGGCTGCGCCGACCGCATGCGTCACCCCGAGCGCTTAGTCGGCTACGGCGTGCTGGGTGCACTCTCGGCGCAGCGCGCCGTTGAGATCGTCGATTCGGAGTCGGCTTCGGACGACGCACTGGAGTTGGCTCAAGAACTTTTTGCGTCGATCGGTAAGGGCGTCATGCTGGTCGAGGATTCGCCCGCGCTCTTTCTCGGGCGCGTCGTCGGCTCGATCGTCAACGAAGCCGTAACGCTCGTTCACGACGAGATCGCGACACCGGACGACGTCGACACGGCGATGCAGCTCGGAACGAACTATCCGATCGGTCCGATCGAATGGGGACGCGAAATCGGCGGAGCGCGGCTGACGCGCATTTTACAGAAACTCGCCGACGCCGAAGGAAGCCAGTTCGCGCCGCACCGTTCGCTGTGGGTCCTCGACGTCGAGGACGCGTCGCCGCCCGAAGCGGTGGAGACGACGTAATGGTGCGCGAGGTCTGGGTCATCGATGCGGTGCGCACGCCGATCGGGCGGTACGGCGGCACGCTGGCGACGGTGCGTCCCGACGATCTCGCCGCGGCGGTCGTACGTGCAATCGTCGACCGCAACGGTGTTTCGCCGGAACGGATCGACGACGTGCATTTCGGTGCGGCCAATCAAAGCGGCGAAGATAATCGCAACGTCGCGCGCATGGCCGCGCTCTTAGCGGGTTTACCGGTCGAAGTTCCGGGCGCGACCGTCAACCGTCTCTGCGGATCGAGCCTGCAGGCGCTCAACTCTGCGGCGCAGGCGATTGCTTTCGGTGAAGGCGACGTCATGATCGCCGGCGGCGTCGAGTCGATGACGCGCGCGCCTTACGTCTTGCCGAAAAGCGAGACGCCGTTCGGCCGAAAGCAAGAGCTCTTCGATACCGTGCTCGGCTGGCGCATGGTCAACCCGAAAATGCCGCGCGAGTGGACGATCTCGCTCGGCGAAACGGCCGAGAAGGTTGCCGAACAATACGGGATCTCGCGTGCCGAACAAGACCGCTTCGCTTACGACTCGCAGTTGAAGTGCAAGGCGGCGATGAATCGCGATGCGTTCGACGACGAGATCGTCCCCGTCGTGGTGAGCGCGGGGCAGCGAAATCGAACCACGGACGTAACCGTCGCCAAAGACGAGCATCCGCGACCCGACACCACGCTGGAATCGTTGGCCAAGCTCAAGCCGGCGTTCAAAGACGGCGGAACGGTAACGGCCGGCAACTCGTCGGGCATCAACGACGGGGCCGCGGCCGTGCTGTTATGTGAGGCGGAGACGGCGCGCCGCTTGAACTGGCGCCCGATGGCGCGCGTCGTCGCGTGCGCGTCGGCGGGCGTCGCACCCGACCTGATGGGGCTCGGCCCAATCCCCGCGACGAGAAAGGCCCTGCGTCACGCCGGACTCAGTGTTGCGTCGCTCGACGTGGTCGAAATCAACGAGGCGTTCGCGTCGCAGGCGCTCGCCTGCATGCGCGACCTGGAGTTGAACGCCGCGACGACGAATCCCAACGGCGGTGCCATCGCGCTGGGTCATCCTTTGGGAGCCTCCGGCGCGCGAATCGCGACGACGCTGCTGCACGAGCTGCGCCGCCGCGGCGGGCGCTACGGACTGGCGACGATGTGCATCGGCGTCGGTCAAGGAATCGCAACGATCTTCGAACGTGTGTAAGGAATGCTGACGACGACCAAAACCCAACTCCTCATCGGCGGACAGTGGCGCGACGCCGAAGGAAGCGCAACCTACGAGAACTGCAATCCGGCGACCGGTGCGCCCCTGGCCGGCGTCGCCGAAGCGACGCGGACTGATGTGGATGCGGCCGTTGCCGCGGCGCGCACGGCGTTCGATACCGGCAAGTGGGCGTCGATGCCCGCATCGCGCCGCGCGAAGATCCTGTACAAGATGGCGCAGCTCATCGGCGAACGCGCGAACGATCTAGCGCTGCTCGAGGTGCGCGACAACGGTAAGGCGCTGTCGACGGCAAGAGGCGAGATGGGGGCTATCGTAGACTGCTTCGAGTTCTACGCGGGCGCGGCCACCAAAAACTACGGCGAGACGATTCCGCCGCCGCTGCCGACGTATCTCGCCAGTACCGTTCGCGAACCCGTCGGCGTGGTGGGCGCGATCGTTCCGTGGAACTTTCCGCTGCTGCTCGCATCGTGGAAAGTCGCCCCGGCTTTGGCGACGGGTTGCACGATCGTGCTCAAGCCGGCCCCCGCAACTCCGCTGACCGCGCTCGAGCTCGGCAAGATCGCGTTGGAAGCGGGCGTTCCCGAAGGCGTGCTCAACATCGTTACCGGCTCGACCCGCGAGCTGGGGCAATGGATCGTCGAGCATCCGGCGATCGACAAGATTGCGTTCACGGGATCGACGGCTACCGGGAAGATCGTCGCCGCAACCGCCGCCCAGACGCTCAAGCGCGTGACGTTGGAACTGGGCGGCAAATCGCCGTCGATCGTTTTCGACGACGCCGACGTCGACGGTGCCGTCGCCGGCGCGCTCTACGGTATCTACTACAACGCGGGACAAACGTGCGAAGCACGCTCGCGCATTTTGGTGCAGGCGACCGTATACGATCGATTCGTTACCGCGTTCGCCGAGAAATCGGCGAAGCTGCGCGTCGGCGATCCCGAAGATCCGCAGACGCACGTCGGTGCAATCACGATGCGCGAGCAGCTCGACAAGATCAAGTCCTACTGCGAGATCGGCGCGTTCGAAGGCGCCAAGGCCATATTCGGCGGTGCTCCGCCGGCGATGGGGGGGCCGCTTGCCGGCGGAATGTTCTGGAGCCCGACGGCATTCGAAGCCGAGCGGCATCACCGCGTCGCACGCGAAGAGATTTTTGGTCCGGTTGCTACGCTCGTGCGCTTCGAGAACGAAGCCGAAGCGGTCGCGATCGCCAACGACAGCGATTACGGGCTATCGGCCAGCGTCTGGTCGCAAAACGTGGGGCGCGTAAACCGCGTCGCTCGCGCGCTGCGCACCGGCACCGTTGCGATCAACACGCCGTACGCGATTTTCCCCGGCATTCCGTTCGGTGGATACAAGCAATCGGGCTACGGTCGCGAGCTCGGCATGGAGACCATGCGGCTGTACAGCGAAACAAAGAGCTTGCTGACGTATATCGGCGAGAAACCGATGGACCCGTTTAAGGTATAACCCATCGTGGCGATGATCGAGGCGATCCGCATCGGTGTCGAATACGACACGACGTACGGCACCCTGTGGAAAGACGGTACCTATTTTCCGCGCGGTACGCGGGTCAGCGTCGTGGGAATGCACGTCGAGCAAGGGTTTTGCGTGCGCTTTCCTACGGATTGCGACGGCGAGCCGCTCGAAACGTGGGAAGACTGGAGTGAAGTCGATTTCCTAGCCGATGCCGGCTCGATCGATTCGCCGAAACGGCCGCTCTCTCGCGCCGTTCTCGCCGAAGCGCGCGACGTCCTCAACGACGCCGAAGAGGGCAGTCACTTACACTTGCACGACGACGAAGACTAGGTTCCGACGAAGGGCTAGGTTCCGACGAAGACTGTGCCGCCCTGCCAGAGGTAAAACGGCGCGCAGACCGATGAGGATTGGCTCGTCGAAAGCAGCGCCACCCAACAGTAGGTCTTTTTGGGGTTCAGATCTTTGAACGTGGCGTTGCCCTTGTGGTTGGTCGTCTGCGTCGCAAAGGGCTTGCCCGGACGCGGACTCGCGCTCGATTTCGGCGTCGAAATTTCTACCGCAACCTTGGGCGCGGGCGAGCCGAGAATCGTCACGTTGACGGTGGCGGTGTGATCCTTGGGATTCGGCGTGATACTCGGCACCGGTGTAGGCGTCGCCGGCGGGTTGCCCCCGTTGCCGCCGCACGCGGCGAAGGTCAAAGCCAGCGCGATGGCGGCCAAAAGAATGGAAGCGCGTTTGGGCATGGCGGGGTCGGTTCGACGCCCCTACTCCAAGTACCGCTGCGACAAGTAGCGCAGCGATTTCATTTTCAGCAACTCGTAATATTCGCGGAAAATCGCCGCGGCTGCCGTGCCGGGCCAGTGCGCCGGCACGAGCTCGGACGGTAGACCCGGATCGAGATAGGTGAACCTCCGGTAGTCGTGCACGAGCCACAGACGCTCGACGAAGGCAGCGTCGTCGCTCAAACCGCGCGCGTCACGTTCCCGCTCCAGCCGGGGGGCGTAGCGATCGACGAACTCGCGATACGCGCGAGCGATCGTCTCGAGGTCCCAGCAGCGCGCGACGAGCTCGCGGTCGCCGAGCGGCCCGCGGTATTCGCCAAGAAACAGATGAACGTCGGCGCCTGCGCCGGCCGATTCGGCTGCCGATCGGGCGGCAGCGAGCGAATCGCCCGGCGAAATCCAGATCGACGCGGACAGCGGTGCCCATCCTAGAACGGCAAGCTCTTTGCGCAGGCGGTCGCGGCGTTCGCGGCGCGCTTCCTCTACTGTATAGGTCAGTATTCGCCAGCGGCCGTCCCACTCGATGACGGGTCCGTAGATCCGCGGGTTGAGCTCTTCGATCCGCCGGCGGCCGCGTTCGGTCACTGCATAAAAGGCCCGATTTCCCCGGCGCTCGGCGACCAGCCAACCTTGGCGCGCCATTCGCGAGACGGCCTGACGCACGGCTGCTTCGGAAACGCCGAAGGAGCCCATGAGCCGGATCAGATCGCCGAGTGCTAGGGAATGGTCGCCCCCTCCGCGCTCGACGACGTCCCCGAAAAGCGTGAAGATAAAGGAATTCGGGCGAGTGACAGGCCGCTTGACTTCGAGAGCCATCCCCTCTAATATGACACTATTCCCACGAATCGTCAAAAATCTGTCATATCGCTAGGGAGACACCCATGGCCCGCATTTCCACTTTCGACGACTGGATCGACATGCTCAAGGAGTGGCAGCACGATATCGGGCTCGACCGCGACCTGATCGAGCGCTTCATGCCCGGCTACGAGTTCGAAGCCAAATACGGCGACCTGCCGATCTCTGAGATCTACTTCGGCGACTTCAAGGGCGATCGTCGCTGGGAGAAAGTACGCGAGATACCGGATCAGCGCATGCGCGACGCGGTGCTCAACATGGTCGTTTTTCAGGGCGACACCGAGTTCGCCTCGAACGAGCAGCAGCGCTTTTTGGTCAACAACGCGCCGAGCGAATACGATCTCGCGTCGCTCGTTCGCATCATGGTGGAAGAGACGCGTCACGGCTATCAGATGTGCCATCTGCTGGTGAATCATTTCGGAAGCGAAGGCAAGATCGAAGCGCAGAAGATGCTCGAGCGCCGCGCGTTCGGCAAGAAGAACCGGCTGCTCAACGCATTCAACGACGACGTCACGCACTGGCTCGATTTTTTTGCCTACACGAACTTCATGGATCGCGACGGAAAGTTCCAGCTGACGATGCTCCAGCATTCGAGCTTCGCGCCGCTGGCACAGTCGATGGGCCCGATGCTCAAGGAAGAGTCGTTTCACATGGGTACCGGCATCACGGGTTTGCGCCGTATCGCCAAGGCCGCAGTCATTCCGGTCGACCTGCAGCAGAAGTACTACAACAAATGGATCTCCGGATCGCTCGACCTGTTCGGCACCGATCACTCCGGATCGGCGCAGTGGGCGTATACGTGGGGCATCAAGGGACGCGTCGACGAGGACAAGACCGGCGACACCGTCGACAAGGAGCACCTCAACGAGCGGGCTCGCAGACAGTTCTACGAGGAGGTCAGCGGCACGGTCGCGCGTGTGAACGAGGTCAATCCGAGCGAGACGAAGCTCTACGTTCCCGACATGAAGTTCAACCGTAAGATCGGCGACTACGCCGGCGAGCGGTACGCGGTCGATGGCCGCAAGCTCACCGAGGACGAGTGGAACGCGTACGCGCCCAGCGTGCTGCCGACGCCGGCCGACGACGACGTCCTCAAAGCGTTTTTCAAGAACCCCAACTGGATCGCATCGAAAGGGAATCTCAACTAACATGAGCTCAGCAGTGAACGGCGCAACGCAGACCCCGTTCGGACGCGAGGCGCGTTCGTTCGACGGCAAGCGCGTCATCAACTATTCGAAGGACGGTCACGTCGCCATCATCGAGATGGACGATCCGCCGGCCAACACGTACACGCACGAGATGATGCGTCAGCTCGACGACGCGATTCTCGACGCTCGCTTCGACGGCGACGTCGAGGTGATTTTACTCGCGGGCAAAGGCGAGAAATTCTTCTCGGCCGGAGCGAACATCGGCATGCTCAACTCCGTCACGCCCGAGTTCAAGTATATGTTCTGCCTTCACGCCAACGAGACGCTGTTGCGCTTGGAGCAGACGCCGAAGCTCGTCATCGCCGCGCTCAACGGACATACCGTCGGCGGCGGTCTCGAGATCGCAATGGCGGCCGACATCCGCATCGCGCGTCAGGATGCGGGCAAAATCGGTCTGCCGGAGGTCGCGCTCGGCGTACTTCCCGGAACCGGCGGCACACAGCGCCTCGCGCGGTTGGTCGGCAAGTCGCGCTCGATCGAGCTCATGGTGACCGGCAAGACCGTAAGCTTCGAGCAGGCCTTGGATTGGGGCATCATCAACGACATCTACGAAGGCAGCGCGCAAGAGTTCCGCGAGCAAATGCTGGACTACGCCAGGCAGTTCTGCACGCCCAATAAGGCGCCGATGGCGGTCGGACACATCAAGCGCAGCGTGCAAACCGGTGCCGAGCTTCCGTTGCAGGATGCGCTCGCGCTCGAGCGCGAGCTGCAATCATTGCTCTTCAAGAGCGAAGACGCTAAAGAAGGCATCGCGGCGTACAACGAAAAGCGCGTCGCCAAGTTCAAAAACAAATAATTGACCTGGTTCGACCGGGCGCCGACGTGGCTCGCTTTCATCGTCATGATTGCCGTCGCAAACGCCGTGGCGTTGTCGGCGATGTACGTCGCGCGCCGCTGGTCGCACCGGATGGGCGTGACCAGCGGTCCTCCGGTCGTCAGTGCCTGGGCGACGTGCGCCGGCGGACTCACCGCGCTGCTCTTTGCTTTTACGATCGTGACGGTCTGGAATAGCGCGGCGCGCGCGAAATCCGACGTTGACGACGAAGCCGCGGCGATTCGGCTCGTCGCGCGCGACATCGCTCCCGCGCAACGGGTGCTGCTGCGCGAGTACGTCAACGAAACGATCGCCGAGTGGCCGGCGTTGTGCGGCGGCGAGCAAGATCCGAAGGTCGACGCGACCTTGGTCGCGTTGCAGCAAGCCGCCAAGCCGCGCTCACCGTCGTACGCCGACGACCTGTATCGCCAGCTCGGCACGATGGAAGACCTGCGCAACCGCCGTTGGCAGACGTCCACCTCGTCGATCCCCGACGAAATCTGGGTCGCGCTCCTGGTGCTGTCGTGCTCCGTGCTGATCGTACTGAGTTTGGCGTTAACCGAGCGGCCCGAACCCCAGACCGTGCTGACGGCCGCCGTTGCGACCGCACTCGGCACGCTCTTCTGGGTTGCCGGCGTCCTCGAGTATCCATTCTGCGGGCGTACCGGCATAGGCCCAGGAGAACTTCTCGACATCGTCCGGGCCCATTTGTTGTCATGAGCCGAATCCAAACGCTGCTCGCTCTGGCAGCCGTCATTTCCGCCAGCATCGCGGCCTTGCAAGTGCCCGGCCGATTGATTTTTGCGGCAATCGCCGTTGCGCTGCTGATCGCGGTCGCCGGTGCGCGTCTGCGAGCGGCGCTGGTCGAGAAACGCGAGCCGCCAAGCGGCTTCGACGCCGCCGAACGCGCGCGGCAAATTCGCGAGGACCGGCGACGGCGCTTGGGCGGATAACGAAGCGTCTTACCCCGAGACGTACTGCATCACGACGACTTCGCCGGCGCGCGGTTGGTATGCCCTCGTCACGTTGAAGATTCTCGCCAGTCCGCATAGATCGACGACGCGCTTGATCGTACTTTCGCCCGGCGGTACGACGATCGTTTCGCGGGAGAACCCTTGACGCCGGCGCTCTTTGCGCAAGGCCAGCAGCTCGCCGATACACGACGAATCGAAATACTCGGCTGCCGAAAGATCGAAAACGACGTTTGGTTCTGACTCAATACGCCGGAACTCGCGCCTCAATGCGTCCTTACAGGCGACGTCATATTCGCCCGTAAAGACCACTACCAAAGTGGACATAGAAAACTCCGCGTGGGTGAAAAGTACCTAAGCGCCCGTTCATAATAGCCGGTAGGGAAGCGGGGCGTCCATTATCGTGCGCTCGCTCACCCGCAGGGCGGCCTACAGTGTGATCGGCGAGTCCGATGGCGGGTGTCGTACGGGAGGATCCCCAATCCTTCACGGCAGTGGAAGGCTTTAAGCAGGGCCGGCTGCTGCGAATCTTCATCGACGAGAACGACCGGCACGGGGTCCAGCCGGCGTACACGGCAATCGTCGAGTTCCTGCGCGCCAAAAACGTGGCAGGCGCAACGGTATTTCGCGCAATCGAGGGGTACGGCAGCCATCAGCAGATCCATATCGCGAAAGTCTTTTCGTGGATTCCGAACCTCCCGATCCTCATCGAGGTCGTCGATGACGCGGAGAAGATCGATGCCATTCTGCCCGAGCTCGAAGCGCTGATCGGCGAAGGCCTCGTGACGCTCGAAGCCGCCGAATACTTACGGCTCGGGAAGCACCGGCCTCAGGACGACCCCTCGCGTTCGAGCATTTCGCGGTAGACTTCCCGTACCGTTTCCAGCGTATCGATCTCTTGGGGCGGTTTGTCGTCGCGGATGCGTACGATGCGAGGAAAGCGCAGCGCAAAACCGCTTTCGTGTAAATCGCTCTTCTGAACGACGTCGAAGGCGACTTCGAGCACGATCTGCGGTTCGACGGGAATTTCGTAGGCACGCGCTTTTTCGCGTTGCCGGCCGTCGGGGAGCCGATGCGCCAGGAACCACTCGGTCAGTTCGGCGATCTCTGCGTCCGTGAGTCCCGAATAGGCCTTGCCGATGGCGACCAGCGTGCCGTCGTCGCCGCGCACGGCAAACGTGTAATCGGAAAGCACGTTCGATCGCTTGCCATGGCCCCACTCCACTGCAACGATGACCACGTCGAGCGTCGTCAGCTCGCGCTTGAGCTTGAGCCACCACTTGCCGCGCCGTCCCGGCGCGTAGGGCGAGTCGGCGCGCTTGAGCATGAGCCCTTCGTTGCCGCGCTTGCGTGCCGCTTCGAAACGCTCGTTGACGTCGATCGCGGCGATTTCTGCGGCCGGATCGAACGGGGCGATCGACAGCGTCTCGTTCGGCACGACCGCGCCCGCGAGCAGCTCGCGCCGCCGCACCAGGGGCTCGTCGACGAGAAGCACCTCGTCGAGTGCCAGCAGGTCGAAGATAACGTATACCACCGGCACGTCGGTCTGCATTCGCATTTGCAGCTCGCGAAACGGCAGCACGCGGCCGTCGCGCATTCCGACGATCTCGCCGTCCAGAATGACGTCGTTCTCGATGGCACGCAGCGCCGACGCAACCTTCGGATACGACGCCGTCACGTCGTTGAGCCGCCGCGAAAAGAGGCGCACCGTACCGTCGCGCACGTGCGCTTGCGCGCGGATGCCGTCGTACTTGTCTTCCAACAGCCACGTTGCGCCGGCGAGCTCCCGGTAGGCGTCGCCGTACGCGATCGGCGACGCGAGCATGAAGCCGATGGGCGTTCCGTAAAGCACGCGCAGCTGCTCGAGCGTTTGCTGCTTTGCCGAAAGGGCGACCTCGCCGACGTCGCCGCACGCCATCAATCCGCGCCGAACCGCGGCCGTGTCGGCATCGAATGCGCGCGCGATCGCGTCGAGTACCAATCCTTCACGTAATCCGATGCGCAGATCGCCGGTGACGATCTTCACGACGTACGTGGCAACGAGCGGAGCGTCGCAGGCGCGGAGAATTCGCTCCAACACCACCTCGCGACGTTTGCCCGCGTTCTTGCCGCTCGCACCGGCGATCTCGCCGAAGAGCGAGTCCAACGAGGCGGGCGTCAAACGATCCGTAAAGAGCGTAGCATCGCGCGGCGGGCGGACGAGACGGCCGAGCGCGACGCCTAAATCGCCCGTATCCCTGTACGCCGCACCAAGCTGCGCGTCGTCGAACTCCCAGACACGCCGCGCCGCGGCGACGATCGAGCGGCCGCCGACCGAGAGCGTACGGTGGTCGCGCGCGGCGAAAGGACTGCCCGTAAAAAAGCGCGCCGCCGCGACCAGATCGGCCGCGTCGAGCTCGCGCAGATATTCGGCAATAAGCGCGATCTTGTCCAGCTTACGCGGACGGGCGGCGACGGCTTCGGCTACGCGCGCAAAGGCTTCCACCCAGCTATGATTAAGAGAGACGCATGGTGACTGCCTTCATTCTCATGAACGTCGAGCGCCTGCGTTTGCGGTCAATTGCCGACGATCTGCTGGCAATCGACGGAATCGCCGAGGTTTACTCGGTCGCGGGCCCGTTCGACCTCGTCGCCATCGCGCGCGTGAAGGAGCACGAACAGCTCAACGACTTGGTGACCGAACACGTCGGCGCTCTCGACGGCATCATCGGCACCGAAACGCTCATCGCGTTTCGCTCGTTCGCCAAAAAAGATCTCGGCTTGCTCTGGGACATCGGCGTCGACTGACACGCGGCCGCGGCGTTTCCGGTAGCGCTCGAATACGGGGCGAGGGCGGGTGAGTTGGCGTTGGGCCATACGGTAATCAGTTGAAGCTGACGATTTCGCATCAAGCGCATTTCGCGCGTACCCGATACCGAAAAGCGCAAAATCGAATCGAACGGTGATGTCGGCGAAGCGAGCTCGGTATAGAGGTTGCCGTTTGCGTCGAATACGGGAGCCGTAAAGATGTGCAGGTGCGGTGCGGTGATGGTAACGACCGGTTTCTTGCGCCCTCGCCTAAAGCCGTAGATGTATCCGGCGCAACGCCACGGACCGCCGTTGAGCTGCGTGCAGATGCCAAATGTCGCGTAGAGCCGGCCGGTGACCTCATCGACGACCGGACCGCTGCCGCCGCTGCCTTGCTTGGGCGTTGGACCGAAGTCGAACGACATCGACGGTGCCGTCGCCCCAGGTGCGTACTCCGAGAGGCCTAGCCGAAAGCCGTTTTGCGAATCGAAATACGTGACGTAAAGCGTGCGGGTCTTATCGACGGTCAAGCCGATCGGCAGTTGCGATGCCGGCATCGCGATCGTGCGCGCGATGCGCGGCAGCCCACCGTCATATTCTCGTATGAACGTGCCATTGCGGCAGGACGAAAGAACGTAGAGCGTATCGTCTGGGTCGACCGTGACGCCGGCCACCGGCGCGGCGCTTCCGGGACGGCAGGTGCCGCGATACGTCGCGTATGCGGGCGTTGAAGCACCCGCATCGTACTTCACCAACGGGCCGCCCAAATTGAGCACGTAGAGCTCGCCTTTCGGGCCCGTGGCGATGGCGGTGGGATACCCGATACCGGTCGTCACGGTGCGCGCGGGGGAGGCGGTGCCCGATGGATACTCGAGTATCTGATATTGCGCGCCGGTAAAGTTGATGACGTAGAGCGTGCCGCTCTTATCGATGATCGCCGTGCCGGCGGCGGTTAGCCCGTTACGGATCCGTGCGACCGGCGGACCGCCCGCGATCGGTACTTCGTCAATCGCAACCGGCGGAACGTGCGCGTCGAACACGTAGAGCAGCGGCGTTGCCGCATTCGCCCGCAGTACGCCGGGCGCGCGTGGCGTTACCGCTTGTGTCGTCGCGCCGCACGCGGCCAGCAAGCCGCACAGCAGCCCGCCGGCGACGGCGCGCAACGGGTTCATTGCAAGTCGAGACGATAGAGCCGGCTGTCGTCGATGACCATGCGCTGCGCTCGGCCGCCGGCGTACGTATCGAACCGCACCGTCGACGAGCCCATCGCAAAGGTTCCGTCGTGCAGCGGCCGCAGCGGCGCGACGCCGTCGAGCGTCAGTTGATTCTTGACGATAATCGCGCGCGTGATATACGGCTGGCCGAGGAAGACGTTTTCATACCGGCCCACGTAAGCGTCCCACGCTTTGGGATGCGGAAAATTGCGCGGCCCCCCGTACGCGGCATTGGGAAACCACTGGGACCCGTACGTCAACTCGACGACACGCTTGTGCGCGTCCCGCCCGAACGCGAGCAGGAACGTTGCGTAGCGCGGGTCGTCGCTCCAAAACTGATCCGTGTCGCGCGGATAGAGTGTGGACGTCGTCGCGCCGTCGACGAGCGACAAGCGGTCGCCTTGCGCGGTGATGCGAAGAACCGACTCCCCCGAGCGATAGCTTCCGGCGTAATCGGAGGCGTGCTCGACGTGCGCGGGATCCGGCGTCGGCTTGGGCGTCGGAAGCGGTTGACCGGCAGCCTGCGCGCGCAGCACGTGCATCGCGTAAAGCACGATCGCACACGGGTGCAGCGGCGCCTCGACGTGGTTGGCAAACGCAATAACGCCGAATCCGCGCGTCAGATTCATTTGCATGCAGGCTGTGTACCCCGATACGCCGCCCGTATGGCCGATCAAGTGATCGCCGTTTACGTCGAAAACCGATAAGCCGAAACCGTACTTCCGGTAGAAGAGGGGCGCTTCGGCGAGCACCGGCGTCGACGAGCCCGCCGGCTTACCGTCGTTGAGCCGGTCCGGGGTCGTCATTCGATCGAACGACTGCGCGGAAATCAGGCGGCTGCCGTTCGGAAGCTTTCCGCCGTCGAGATACAAGCGCATGTATCGCGCCATGTCCTCCGGCGTCGAAAGCACCGAGCCCGCGGGATCCACGAAGTCGAGCGGGGGCGACGCAACCAGCACCGGATCGAGCGTCGGCGGGCGGTCGTTGTCGCGCCATTGATAACCCAACGCGGCCGTCGCCAAGGTCTGCGGCGTGAACACCGCGGCGCTATCGCTCATTCCCAGCGGACCGAATACGCGGCGTTCCACGACGTCGCTCCACGGCCGTCGATCGACGCCGGCGGCAACCGCACCGAGCGTCGCGAATCCGTCGTTCGAGTACGACCAATCCGTCCCGGGCTTGAACAGCACTTTGGAATCGCGCAGCATCGCGACGTCGTAAAGCGACGAGTTTTCCTGCGAGTAGTCGTCGGGAATGCCGGCCGTATGCGAAAGAAGTTGATGAATCAAAATCGGGCTGCCGCCGGCGTCGATGGAAAACCACGGTAAATAGCGCTTGACGCGCGCATCGAGATCGATGCGCCCCTCGTCGTGCAGCTGCATGATCGAGAGTGTCGTCATCGATTTGGTGATCGAGCCGATCGCAAAGCGCGTCTGGGGCGAAACCGGCGTGCGCGCGTCGACGTTAGCGTAGCCGAGCGTAATGATCCGCAACGTCTTGGTTCGGTCGGTGATCGCGACCGATAGGCCCGGAGTTTGCTGGTTCGCCATCGCGACGGGCGCGTAGCGTTCGATCGCCGCGAGCGCGTCGTCGATCGACGACGCCGGCGGATGCGAGGGCGTTCCGGTGGCGGCGACGGCCGTTAATCCGGCCGCGGCAACGAGCGCCCGAAGAAGACGTGAGGCGTGCATAGATGCGAACGAGCGTTCGCGGTGAAACACTTGGCACCTTGCCGCGGTTAAGCTCACTACTATGGCACGCATTTACGAGAATCTTGCCGATACGTTCGGCAACACGCCGTTGGTCAAAATCCCGCGGCTCAACAGCGGTCTGGGCGCCACCGTTCTGGTGAAGATGGAGTCCTTCAATCCGGCCGGATCGGTCAAGGATCGCATCGGCGTCGCCATGATCGAAGACGCCGAGCGCAACGGGCGGCTTCGCCCCGGCATGACGATCCTGGAACCGACCAGCGGAAACACCGGCATCGCGCTCGCGTTCGTCGCGGCCGCCAAAGGCTATCCGGTGATTCTCGTGATGCCCGATACGATGACGATCGAGCGGCGCAATCTCCTCAAAGCGTACGGCGCTCAGGTCGTGCTGACGCCGGGAACGCAAGGCATGCCCGGCGCGATCGATCGCGCCAACGACATTGCGGCCGGCGAGCCATCGAAGTATTTCATGCCGCAGCAGTTCGAGAATCCGGCCAACCCCGACGTTCACCGGCGCACGACCGCCGAAGAGATTTGGCGCGACACCGACGGCACCGTCGACGCCTTCGTTTCGGCGATCGGCACGGGTGGAACGATCACCGGCGTCGGTGAAGTGCTCAAAGCCCGCAAGCCCGTGGTGAGAATCGTTGCCGTCGAGCCCGACGGCTCGCCGGTGCTTTCGGGAGGCAAGCCCGGCCCGCACAAAATTCAAGGGACGGGCGGCGGTTTCGTACCGAAGATCCTCAATACGAAGATCTACGACGAAGTGATTCGCATTACGGATGCCGGCGCCATTGCGATGACGCAGCGTCTGGCGCGCGAAGAGGGTATGCTCGTCGGCATTTCCAGCGGCGCCAACGTGGCGGCGGCACTGGACGTCGCAGCGCGTCCGGACATGAAAGGAAAGACGATCGTTACGATTGGGTGCGATACCGGCGAGCGCTACCTGAGCAACCCAGTCTTTGCCGAGCAGGAAGCCGTAGTCGTCGAGCGCGCGCTCGTTGGCTGAACTTCGCGTCGAAGTCACGAGGGGCGACCTCGTCGAGTCGATTCATCGCGTCGCGGCGTGTGCGGTTGACCCCAGCGGCGACGTGCTGTTCGCCTGCGGCGACGTCGAGTCGCCGGTGTACTTGCGTTCGTCGGCCAAGCCGTTCATCGCAGCAGCCGGCGTGAAGGCAGGCGTCGTCGAGCGCTTCGGACTCGACTCGCGCGAAATCGCGGTGATGGCCGCGTCGCATTTCGGCGAGCCGTTTCACGTTGCGGCCGTGGCGTCGATTCTCGAGAAGATCGGTCTCGACGAATCCGCGCTGCAGTGCGGCGTGCACGCGCCCTACGACGAATCGTCCGCGCGGGCGCTGGAACGCGACGGGATCGCGCCGACGGCGATCTACAACAACTGCTCGGGAAAGCACGCCGGCATCTTGGCGCTGTGTCTGACGATCGGTGCCGATCCGGCGACGTACTTGGAAGCCTCGAATCCGGCGCAGCGCGCGATTCTCGAGTTCTGCGCGCGCGTCTGCGACGACGACGCCGCAACCTGGCCTTTAGGGATCGACGGCTGCGGCATTCCCGTGTACGGCACGCCGTTGCGCAACGCCGCGCTCTCATTCGCGCGTTTGGCGACGCTCGAAGGCGTCGATGCGGCCGACGCGCGCGCATTGCGCGTGGTGCGCGATGCGATGGCGGCGCATCCCGAATACATTGCCGGTACCGGGCGGCTGGACACCGTCCTGATGCAGTGCCTCGGCGGAAAGCTCGTCTGCAAGGGCGGGGCCGAGGGCGTACACGGGGTGGGCGCAATCGGGCGTAGGCTTGGGTTTGTCTCCAAGGTGTGCGACGGCGCCGGCCGCGCGCGAGGCCCGTCGACGCTCGCAGCGCTCCGCGCGCTCGACGTCATCGACCAGGCCGAAACGACCGAACTCGCCCGGTTCGGGCACCCCATCGTGTATAATCGGGCCGGACGCCCCGTCGGGGGAATCCGTGGCGTCATCCTAGCGGAGTGAATCATTAGCGAGTATCTTCGCCTGCTTCAAGAGCGGGTTTTACTGTTCGATGGCGCCATGGGCACGCAGCTCATGGCGCTCGAACTAACCGATGCCGACTTCGGCGGCGCGCGGTACCATGGCTGTAACGAAGCTTTGGTGCTGTCGCGTCCCGACGCCATTGGTTCGATTCACGAGGCGTATCTGGAGGCGGGCGCCGACGTCGTCGAGACGGATTCGTTCATGGGCTCGCGGCTCAAGCTCGAAGAGTACGGGCTCGGCGAGCGCACGCACGAGGTCAACTTCCGTGCCGCGCAACTCGCGCGGGAAGCCTGCGACAAGTTCTCTACGCCGGGACGACCGCGGTTCGTAGCCGGTTCGATGGGCCCCACCGGCATGCTGATCTCGTCGTCGGATCCGGTCCTTTCCAACATCACGTACGAGCGGCTGCGCGGCGTGTACGGCGAGCAAGCGCGCGCGCTAGTCGAAGGCGGCGCGGATCTTTTGCTGCTCGAAACGATGCAAGATCTGCTCGAGCTCAAAGCCGCAATTGCGGGCATCGAGCGCGAGTTCCGCGCGGGCCTGCGGCGCGTTCCCATTCAGGCGCAGCCGACCTTGATCACCGAGGGCCGCATGCTGCTCGGTACCGACGTGCGCGCGATCTGCGCGACGCTCGATGCGCTGCCCATCGACGTCATCGGATTGAACTGCTCGACCGGGCCGGCGCAAATGCGCGACACGATTCGCTACCTGTGCGAAAACTCGCGCTGTTTCGTGAGCGTCATTCCCAATGCGGGACTTCCGCTGATGGGGCCCAACGGCGAGACGATCTATCCCGAGACGCCCGACGAGCTCGCGAACGAGCTCGCGGCGTTCGTGCGCGATTTCGGCGTCAATGCGATCGGCGGCTGCTGCGGCTCGACACCCGCGCACATTACCGCACTGCGCGATGCGCTCGCGAAGACCCAGAGCGCGACGCGCCCCGTGCCGGGTGCGGTGCAGTTCGTCGCTTCGGCGATGACCGCGACCTCGCTCGAGCAGCAGCCGCGCCCGTTGATCGTGGGCGAGCGCATCAACACGCAGGGGTCGCGGAAGATCAAACGCTTGCTGCTCGAGGACAAGTACGACGACGTCGTGTTGGTCGCGCGCGAACAGGTGGAAGGCGGCGCGCACGTGCTCGACATCTGCTGCGCGTTGACCGAGCGGCCCGACGAAGACGTGCAGATGCGCGAAATCGTTCGCCGCCTGGCGCAATCGATCGAAGCGCCGTTGATGATCGATTCGACCGAGCCCAAAGTGCTCGAAGTCGCCCTTCAAAACTATCCCGGGCGCGCAATTCTCAACTCGGTGCATCTCGAGTCGGGGCGCGCGAAGGTCGATGCCGTGCTGCCGATGGCCGTCGAGCACGGCGCCGCCGTGGTAGCGCTGACCATCGACGAAACCGGTATGGCCAAGACGGCGCAGCGCAAGCTCGAGGTCGCGCAGCGCATTTACGATATGGTCGTCGGCGAGTACGGATTGCCGGCGGGTGCGCTCATCTTCGACGACTTGACGTTTACGCTGGCGACGGGCGAAGCGGAGTTTCTCGACTCGGCGGTCGAGACGATCGAAGGCATTCGTCTCATCAAGCGCGAGCTGCCGGGCGTGCTCACGTCGCTCGGCGTTTCCAACGTCTCGTTCGGTCTCAAGCCCGCGGCCCGCGCGGCGCTCAACTCCGTCTTCCTGCATCACTGCGTCGAAGCGGGACTCGACTGCGCGCTCGTGCATCCCAAAGACATCACGCCGTATTTCGAGCTCGACGCCGAGGTGCGGGCGCTCTGCGACGATCTCGTTTTCAACAAACGCCCCGACGCGCTGCAGCGGCTGATCGAACGATTTGAAAACGTCACCTTGAGCTCGTCAAGTGGCGAATCGCAGGACGATCTCGATTCCGGTCCGATCGAGCAGCGTATCCATCAGTCGATTCTGCGCCGGCGCAAGGACGGTATCGAAGCGAAAATCGATGAGGCGCTGCTGGAGCGTTCGCCGGTTGAGGTGCTCAACGAAGTGCTGTTGCCCGCCATGAAGGACGTCGGCGATCGGTTCGGCCGCGGCGAGCTCATTCTGCCGTTCGTGCTGCAGTCCGCGGAAGTCATGAAGAAAGCCGTCGCGCACTTGGAGCAGTTCTTGGAGAAGAAGGAAGGCTCGACCAAAGGGAAGGTCGTGCTGGCCACGGTGTTCGGCGACGTGCACGACATCGGTAAGAACCTCGTCAACACGATCCTGAGCAACAACGGCTACACCGTCTTCGATCTCGGCAAACAAGTGCCGATGAATACGATTCTCGAGAAGGCCGTCGAGGTCGGCGCCGACGCGATCGGGCTCTCCGCGCTGCTCGTGTCGACCAGCAAACAGATGCCCGTGTGCGTGCAAGAACAAGACGCGCGCGGACTGAGCTATCCGGTGATCGTCGGCGGCGCCGCGATCAACCGCGACTTCGGCCGGCGCATCGCGCTGCTCGACGAGGGCGAGCGATTCTTCGATCCCGGACTCTTCTATGCAAAAGACGCGTTCGAGGGGTTGGAGCTCATGGACGCGCTTACCGGCGATCCGGGACGGCGCAGCGATCTGGTCGAACGAGCGCGGAGCGAAGCGTTCGCGCAGCGAGATCGCTCGCGCAACGCCGCTGCGGTACCGTCCGCCGGCGCGACGCGTTCGGCCGTCAAAGACGATGTCGCCGACGTGCCTGCGCCCCCGTTCTGGGGCGTGCGCACGCTCGAAGACATCGATCTGCGCGACGTGTGGCCGTGTTTCGATCTGCGCAGCCTTTTCCGGCTGTCGTGGGGCGCCGCCAACACTAAGGGCGAGGCGTTCGAACGGCTGTTGCGCGAGGACTTCGAGCCGCGGTTGGAACGGTATCGCGAAGAAGCGTTGCGCGACGGTTTTCTCGTACCACGCGTGGTTTACGGTTACTTCCCCGCCGCGGGTTTGGGCAACGATGCGATCCTGTACGATCCGCTCGATCCGGCACGCGAGATCGCGCGCATGACGTTTCCGCGTCAACTCGGCGGCGAGCATCTCTGCCTTGCCGATTATCTGCGCGAGCCCGATAACGGCGCCGCGTCGGACGTCGTTGCGCTGCAGGTCGTCACGGTGGGAACGCGCGCTTCCGAACGTACCGAAGCGCTGCAGGCCGCCGGCGATTATAGCGAGTCGTACTTTTTGCACGGGTTCTCGGTGCAATCGGCCGAGGCGCTCGCCGAATACGCGCACCGGCGCATTCGTCGCGACCTCGGACTGCCGGAGGACCGCGGTAAGCGATACTCGTGGGGCTACGGCGCGTGTCCCGACCTCGAGCAGCACGAGATCGCGTTTCATCTTCTGGAAGCGACGACGCGCATCGGGGTTACGCTTACGCCGGCGTATCAAATCGTCCCCGAGCAATCGACCGCGGCCATCGTGATGCACCATCCGCGCGCGACCTATTTCAACGCGGCCGCCGTACGGGAGCTCAGCTCTTCGGCCTAGTCTAGAGCCTCTTCGCATGAGCCTAGGCGGCGAAGTCGAAGGGACCCGCGATATGGTCGTCCGGAACTTTCTCTGGGCTGGGCTTGTCGTTATGGCAGTCGTGATCGCGATGGCTTATCGGCGGTCGAAACAGCCGCTCGCGTGGCCCAAGCCGATCGAAACCGCCATCGGGTTCGTCACGAACTTCTTCGATACGCTCGGTATCGGCTCGTTTGCGCCGACCACATCGCTTTTTAAGTTCTTCAAGCTCGTGCCCGACGAAAAAATACCGGGTACGCTCAACATCGGCCATACGTTCCCGACCATTGTGGAAGCGTTCGTCTTCATCGCGATCGTCGGCGTCGATCCGCTGACGCTCATCACGCTGATCGTTTCGGCGATCGCCGGAGCGTGGCTCGGCGCGGGCGTCGTCTCGCGTTGGCCGCGGCGTTACGTTCAAATCGGCATGGGAACGGCGCTGTTGGTTGCAGCGGCCATTTTTCTCATGCAGGACCTCAACAAGATGCCGGGCGGCGGTGAAGCTGCGGGGCTGACGGGCACGCTGCTGATCGCGGGTATCGTCATCAACTTCTGCCTCGGTGCGCTGATGACCATCGGTATCGGCCTGTACGCTCCGGCAATGATCATGGTCTCGCTGTTGGGCATGACGCCCAAGGCCGCGTTCCCAATCATGATGGGATCCTGCGCGTTCCTCATGCCGATCGCGAGCCTTCGGTTTGCCAAGTTCGAGGCGTTCTCGATGCGCGCGGCCATCGGACTGGCCATCGGCGGCGTACCGGCGGTACTTTTAGCGGCGTTTATCGTGAAATCGTTACCACTCTATTGGGTGCGCTGGCTGGTCGTCATCGTGGTCGTCTACGCTTCGGTCGCGATGCTGCGCTCCGCGATCGTGGAGCACAAGGCTCGCGAGGATTACTCAGTAACCCCTAACGACGAACCTCCTGACGACGAACCTCCTGACGACGAACCTCCGCAAAGCAACGCCTAAGCCGCTACTTCGGCGCGATGATACACGAAGCGGCCGCCGACCATCGTGCCGATGATCGAGTAATCCTTATCCCACAGCGAGAGGTCGGCGCGCATGCCGCGCGCGATGCGTCCCATCTCGCCGTCGTGCTTGATCAGCTTGGCCGGCGCTCCGGTAGCGGCGACGATCGCCTGCGCGAACGGAATCTGGGCGTAGGACATATAGTTGCGCAGCGCCTCGTCGATCTTGAGCGCGCTGCCGGCGATGGTGCCGTCGGACGCGCGCATCAAGCCGCCTTCGATGTGATAGCCGGGGTCGGCCGGCGGCATATTGTCGGTCGCGAGCACGATCCGGTCGCCGAGCGTGCGGTGCAAAATGTCGATCATGACCGGCGAGACGTGCAGACCGTCACAAATCACTTGCACTAACGTGCGGCGGTCCTGAATGAAAGCCGCCAAAATCGAGGGATCGCGGTGATCGAGCGGCGGCATACCGTTGAACGCGTGCGTCAGCGAGCGGAATCCCAGGCCGACTGCCAGCATGCCTTCGCGATAGCGCGCGCTCGTGTGTCCGGCCGAGCAGACGACGCCGTTTTCCAAGAAAACGCGCATTGCTTCGCCGGCGCCTTCGATCTCCGGCGCCATCGTCACGAGCAGGCACGCGCCCTTGCAGGCGTCGACCATCTCTTGCGCGCGCTGCGCGCTCGCGTCGATCAGCCACTCGTTACGGTGGACGCGGCGAAACTTCGGATTGAGAAACGGTCCTTCGAAGTGGATGCCCAAACAGCGCGCGCCGACGGGCGTGTCTTCTTCGAGCTGATTGGCCGCCTCGACGATCTCGGACGCGGCGTGGAGCATCGATTCCCAGGGCGCCGTCATGACGCTCGCCACGAATCCCGTCGCGCCGACGCGCGCGTATTCCGATGCCGCCGCCGTCACGGCATTGCCTTGATCGCGGTTGAACAGAAAATCCGCCGCGCCGTTGGTATGGACGTCGATCATTCCGGGTGCGATGCTGCTGCCGCCGGGTAGTGGATGGTCGGTCGGGCCGTCGGCCGGAAGGACCGCTGCGATGCGTCCTTCCTCAACGGCGATGCGCCCATAGGTCGACGTTCCGTCGCCGACCGCAATGAACGCGGGGCCGAGGATCATATCGCCCTCTTCGTCACCCCCCACTCCGTCGCCCCTTGCCGAAGAGGCGCGCGAGCAGGCTCGGCTCCTGCGAGCGCGCAGCCGGCTCGGGTGTATCGTGCGTGGGAGCGGGCGCCGCGCCCGCGCGCGCCCTCGCCAGGCGCTCGAGTCGCGCCATGTGTGCTTCGGCGTGCGATTCCAACGTCGAACGAAGCGCTTCGGTTTCATTCCACGGCGATGCGGCGCGCCGCGCTTCGCGCGCTGCAACGTAGTCGTTAGCGGAGATCGTAAAGACGCGTTCGGCCGGTATCGCTCGCGCTTTAAGGTACTCGGCCGCAAGCTCGACGACGTGGCGACGTTCCTTCGGCGATTCGTTGTCGGCGATCGTGTGTGCGAATAGCATCGGTTTTCCGAACGCAGCGACGCGATCGTACAGATCGAGCTCGCGGTCGGAGAGCTGGCGTGAGAAGAGACAAAGCACTTCGCTCGCGTGACCGGCTACCGCAACGTTCACGTCGTCGGCGTCGGGGTCGCCCGAGTCGAAGGCCGGCGCGTGTACGAGCACGAGCTGGCGCGGCAGATTCCACGGAACGAGAACCAGGACGGCGGTTTCCGCGGCGGCGGCAGATGCGTCTTCAAACGCAATTTCGCGCCACGTGCCGTCAGGATCGAGGCAATACGCCTGCTCGCGCTCTCCATAGCGAACGTGGATTGGAAAGCGAACGCTGCCGGCTTGGTCGTCGGTGAGCACGCGACGATTCGCAAACGCGTTGATGAGACTGCTCTTGCCGCGCCGCAGGCCGCCGAGCACGGCCACGCGCCAGCGTTCGGGCCGAAGGCCGCGATCGTACGAGGTGAGATCAAACGAGGGCTCGACGTGAGCGGCGCGCACCGTCTGCGAGCCCGGATCGGCGGGGGCGATCTCCGCTTCGCGCGCCATGAACGACCCCACGACGCGCTCGGACTGTTCGAGCGCGGAGGCGATGGCGGTGCGACGGGCGCGCAGCTCGGCGTTTACGCGGTCGTGCTGCTGCGCTTCGCGGGCGCGCAGTGCGCGCTCGATACTGCCCAGGTCGGCGTCGCGTTTTTGGAGCGCGGCCCTGCCGATTGCGGCGGCCAGGTCCTCGTAGACGTGTCCCAGCCGCGCGCCGACCGCGCCGGCGAACGCCTCGACTTCCGCCGCTAGCCGCGGAAAAATTTCGCTGCGTAAGTCGGCGGCGAGCTCGCGCTTCATGTAGCCGCCCGGCGGCCGCGAAGCAAATCGCGCCGCGACGCTTTGCACCAGCGCGATCGCAGGGCCGCCGATTGCTTCGAGCACGATCGTCGCGGCGACGGCATTGGCGACGTCGCCGCTCCACAAACTCGTGCCGCCCTGCGCGCCGAACGCGTGTGCCGCCGAATCCGGCAGCGACCACCGCAGCGGAAGAAGCTCCCGGGCGCGTGCGAGCGCTTCGGAAGCGTCGTCGGTTACCGCTGCCGCGGTTCGCTCGGCGAACTCGCCGGCGACGTCCGCGACGACCCGGTCGACGATGAGATGCAGCCGTTCGCGATCCCGCAGCTTAGCGACGTCCGTAACGTCGAAAACTTGCGCGAGCGCGCGCTCGAGCTCTTCGGCCAGCGCGCGCCCGCGCTCGACGAGCGCTTGGCGTTCGCGTGCGCCGCAGGACAACAGTTCTTCGCGAAACGAGCGCGCTTGCGCGTCGGCTCGCTGCAGCTGCGGTACGATCGCTTCGCGCCGCCCGGCCAAAGCCGCTGCGTCGAGGTCCAGCATCGTCAAATCGCGATCGATCGCGTCGGTTTCGTCGCTTGCCGCCGCCGTCGCGGCGTCGCCGGCCCGGCGCAGGCGCGCGCGTCCCGTACGCTTGATCAGCGAAGCGTCGAGCGCGTGGAGAAACCTGGGAAAGCGGCTGCGTTCGACGACGGCCTCGTCGGATGCCAGCGTTCCGTCGACGTAATCGCGTGCGGACAGCGCGTAGACGTAGGTGCCGGGAGCGTGCAGCGCCGCCAGGCGCGCGATGCGCTCGGACGCGTGCTCCCAAGCCGCGCCTCCGTCGGATTGCGCCTGCCTCCACAAATCGATCTTCGTCTGCACGATGAAGATCGTGTCGATATGCTGGCGGATGATGCCCAGAAACGAGGCGTCCCCTTCGCTAAACGGCTGCTGCGTGTCGATGAGATAGAGCACGGCGTCGGCCCCGGGCAAGAACTGCAAGGTCGCGCGGCGGTGCGCGGGGTTGATCGATGCCAGCCCCGGCGTATCGGCGACCACGAATCCGCGCTGGAGAAACGGCGATGCCGCTCTGACGAGCACGCGAACCGGCGCGTCGGTTTCGTTGGTCGTCACGAACTTGCCGAGCGAATCGATCGGAACGCGCTCGCTGCGGCCGTCTTCGTAAAACGCCGTCGCTTCGTCGGCGCCGCCGTACTCGAGCTCGGTAATCGTTGCGGTCGACGGGTTGATGTCGGTCGCGAGGAGGCCGAACTTTCCAAGCAGCGCGTTGAGGAGAAACGATTTGCCGCTCGAGAACTCGCCGACGACGGCGAGAACGAATTTTCCGCGCGCGAGTCGCGTACGGGCCGCCTGCAGCGAGGCCTTACGATCCTCGGAGAGGAGACCCTCTAATTCGAGCAAACGCGCGACGAGTTCGTCGCGCGTTTGCTCGTAACGCTGCATCGCATCTTCGTCAACTCTAGTCACGGATTAGGGCGAGTACTTCGTCGCGGTGTTTCTCCATGAGCGGTTTCGTATCGCCTTCGACGTTGAGGCGCAACAGCGGCTCGGTGTTCGACGGACGAATGTTCATCCACCAGTCGGGGTACCCGACGGTGATGCCGTCGAGGTGATCGATCTGCGCGTCCTTGTAGCGCTCCTCGATCTCGTGCAGCTTCGACGGGATGTCGCGAACCTTGCTATTGATCTCCCCCGACCGGAACCGGGTGTCGATCGGCGCGATCACTTCGCTGACCGGCTTGTTCGCTTCGCTGAACAGCTCGAGGCACTGAAGCATCGCGATCATTCCCGAGTCGGCGTACCAATTGTCGCGGAAATAGAAATGGCCGCTGTGCTCGCCGCCAAAAATGATATCTTGCTCGCGCATGATCGCTTTGATGATCGAATGACCGACTTTCGAGCGGATAGGCTTTCCGCCGGCTCCTGCGATGAGCTCGGGAACGCTGCGGCTGCAGATGAGATTGTAGAGAATCTTTGCGCCGGGATGCTTCTTGAGGGTGTTGAGCGCCACGAGCGCGGTGACGGTGCTGCCGTCGACCAGTTCCCCTTTCTCGTCGACGAGGAACATACGATCGGCGTCGCCGTCGAACGCCACGCCCAGATCGCAGCCGTGCCGCTTGACGGCGGCTTGCAGGTCGACCATGTTCTCGGGTTCGATCGGACTGGCCGGATGGTTCGGAAAGCTTCCGTCGAGTTCGAAATAGAGTGGAATTACTTCGCACGGCAGGCGCTTGAACACGTACGGAACCGTTTCGCCCGCCATGCCGTTGCCCGCGTCGATAGCGATCTTGAGCGGCTTGATTTTCGCGCGATCCACGAACGACAGGCAGTGCTCCGCGAAATCTTCCAAAATGTTGCGGTGCGAGATCGTTCCGGGAGTCGCGGCTTTGGGCGGAAGGTTTCCGTCCACGAGCCGATCGCGAATTTCGGAAAGCCCGCTTTCGAGCGAAATCGCTTGCGCTTGCGAACGCGTGAACTTCATGCCGTTGTATTGCGCGGGATTGTGGGATGCCGTGATCATGACGCCGCCGGCGAACGCGTGCTTTCCGACGGCGAAGTAGAGCGCGTCGGTCGATACCATGCCGATGTCGACGACGTCGGCCCCGGCTTCGGTCGCTCCGCGCGCAAACGCTTCGAACAAATTCTCACCGCTGGGACGCATGTCGCGTCCCACCGCGATCGTGGGCTTCGACGCGTTGGATGCGTTTACGAGCGGGACGAAACAGCGGCCGATACCGTACGCGACGTCGTCGTCGAATTCGGCCGGATAAATCCCGCGAACGTCGTAGGACTTGAAGATACCCGGGTCTACGTGCGCCTGCATAGCACGAGCCTGTTCGGAGGACCGTATCGTAAGACCTAGCGTGCCGCTAGCTCGCGTCACGGGTACGCTGCTGCTGACGGCGTTTCTGCTGCTCGCGCTGGCCTTCGCGGTCTTGGGCGCTTTTCAAACGCGCGAGTCTATGGTGCGAACCTTCGCGCGCCAGTCACAAATGCAGGCCGGCCAAACCGAGCTGGAAGAGATGCTGCGGCTGCAAGTCGACGAGGAGAATTCGCTGCGCGGCTACTCGCTCACGCACGATCCGTTCTACGTCGATCAATACACAGCCGCAGCCGGTGAGTTCGATAGCCGCGAAAGCCACCTACGGCAGACGTTTTCGTCGCAGGGTTTGATCACCGCGCAGCGTCTGGTCGATCAATACGCTCGGCTTCAGAAGCGGTGGCGCGACGCCGTCGCCAAACCCGTGCTCGCAAATCCCACCCGGCAACTCGCGGAGATCGACAAGCGCAATAAGTTTTTCAGCGATCAGGAAGCCGGCGTAGTACGCACGATTCGCGCCGAGCTGGCCGCCCAGAACGACGTTCTGGGACGCAGCACGCAAACCGAGCTGGACCGCAGCTCGTACGTTCGCGCCTTCTGGCTGCTGCTTTTTGGCCTGCTCGCCATTCTTTTTAACGCGTTTCGCTCGCGGCTCTATCGCGAACTGGAAGAAGAGCGCACGACGACCGAGATTCTCCAGCGCGCGTTTCGCAGCGAGACGCTTCCGATTCCGCATTGCGAGGTCGGCGGGGCGTACGTTTCGGCCAGCAGCCATTTGGCGGTCGGCGGCGACGTGTACGACGTCTATCGCTTATCGAGCAATCTCGCGCTTCTCCTGATTGCCGACGTCAGCGGTAAGGGCATCGACGCCGCGGTGCTGACCGCGTTCATCAAGTTTACGATTCGCGCGATCGCCCTTCGCCGCCGCGATCCGGCCGCGATCCTGAGCGAGTTCAACACGTCGTTTTCGCAGGCGGTCGAGAACCCGTATCTGTTCGTCTCGATGTGGCTCGGGATACTCGATACCGAAACGTTCGTGCTGCGTTACGCCAGCGCCGGGCACGATTCGGCGTTTATTCGTCGTTCCGGTAACGTGCAGCAGCTTGCGGTCACCGGTCCGATCCTCGGCGTCATGGAGGAGCCGTTCGAGTCGCGCCAGACCAACTTGGAACACGGCGATCTGCTCGTGCTGGCGACCGACGGCTTGACCGAAGCGCGCACGCGCTCGGGCCAGCAGCTGCTCGACGCCGGCGCGATGGAGCTCATCGCAAAAGGAAGCGAGCACGCGCAAGAGCTGGCCGACGGGCTGATCGCAAGCGTCCGAGCGCTTAGTCGCAACCGGCTGCGCGACGATCTCGCGATCTTGGTCGTGCGTGCGCTGCGGGGAGAGCCCGATGCGTAAGCTCGCCCCGGCGCTGCTGACGTCGCTGCTCGCGTTTGCGTTCACCGGCGCGACGCACCAAACGCCCGTTCCGAACCCGCCTCCACCATGTACGCTGCACCAGGGGGACCGGGTCGTTCTCTACGGATCGGGCGACGATCCCGACGTGCTCGCGTGGGATTCGCGCTTCCGCTTGCGCGCGTATCACGCGGCATCGTTCGACGAAGCCGAGCAGTTGCTACCGCACGCAGTCCTCGTCGCCGCGGGTACTCGCGCGCAGGTCGTAGCGTGCGTTGCGGGATTCGTTCCGTCTCACGCGTCGGAGACGCCCGAGGACGCCATCGGCATCATGATCTTGAACGGACCGCAAAAGGGAATCGGCAAGTGGGTGACCGATTCGGATACGCGCCTGCAGCGCCGTTAGCGCGCGAAGACGCGAAGGCTTCCGCCGGCGAGTCGCACCCGCTCCATCGTCACGCGATACGTCGCTTCGAGAACGTCGCTGCCCAGGACGCGATCCGGCGTGTCGAGCGCGGCGAGGCGTCCGTCGCCCAGCAGGGCGATGCGATCGGCGTACGCCGCCGCGTCGTTGACGTCGTGAATCGCGCAGACGATGGTCTTTCCCCCGCGCGCGAGCTCGCCGAGCAACGCGAGGATCTGATGCGAAACGCGCAGGTCGAGATGGCTCGTCGGTTCGTCGAGCAGCAGTACCGGCGTCGCTTGCGCTAAGCCCATTGCGATCCACACGCGTTGTCGCTCGCCGCTGCTCAACGTCGAGAAGAGCCGTTGCGCAAACGCGTCCATCGCAACCGCCGCGAGCGCTTCCCCTACGGCCGCGTCGTCGTCGGGCCGCTCGCGCCACTCCCACCAGCGGTGATGCGCGAAACGCCCGATGGCGATGACGTCGCGCACGCGCAGCGCGTCGAGCATTACGTCGTCGCTGGTGACGAATCCAACTCGCAGCGCGCGCTGTGCCGGCGTCAGCGTCCCGATCTCGCGGCCGTCGATAGCAATGCTTCCGGCCGACGCGAGGTGGAGTCCGGCGATCGCGCGCAGCAGCGTGGTTTTGCCGACGCCGTTGGGGCCGACCACCGCGAGCAGCTCGCCGGACGCGACATGAGCGTCGATGCCGTCGAGCAGTCTTCGTCCGCCGATGTCCAACGCGACGCCGTCGAGTGCGATCATTGCGCGCGTCCGCCGCGCAGATAGAGATAGAGAAATGCGGGCACGCCGATGAATGCCAGCAGCACGCCGATGGGAAGCTCCGCCGGTGCGACGATCGAGCGGCAGACGGCATCGGCTATCATACACAGCGCCGCGCCGGCCAACGCGCACGCCGGTATCAAGACGCGCGCGTCGGAACCGACGAGGCGGCGCGCGACGTGCGGCACGAGCAGTCCAAGGAAACCCACCATGCCCGCGAGCACGACGCTGCTTGCCGCCAGCAGCGACGATCCAGCGAGGATCCCCCATTGCGCGCGATCGACGTCGACGCCGACGGTGCGCGCGCGCACGTCGCCGATGCGCAGCGCGTTGAGCGCCGGAATCGACCATATTGCGATCGCCGCACCGGCGGCAACGTACGGTCCCGTCGTCGCTAAATCGTGCCAGCCGCGTCCGGCCATCGTTCCCGCTAGCCACGCGACGATCGAAGCGGCGTAGTCGGTGGCTTGCGCGCGGACGATCGCCAAGGTAACGATCGCCGCGAAGAACATCGAGAGTGAAACGCCGCCTAGAATCAACCGGTTCGGATCGATGCCGCCGCCGCGACGTGCGAGCGCGGCGACCAGCAGCGCCGCGCCCAAGCCGGCGATGAAGCCAATCGCCGGTGTAAACGCGGGCGAAACGCCGGCAAGGATGGCGATTGCGACGGCCGCCGCCGCGCCCGCGCTGACGCCGGTAAGGTAAGGATCGACGAGGGGATTGCGCAGCATGCCTTGCAGCATCGCGCCGCACAGCGCCAGTGCCGCACCCACCACCGCCGCGATGCAGACGCGCGGCAGCCGGAGCTGCCAGACGATCGTCGTCAAGGCGTCGTTCTCGTGCGGGTGCAGCAGCGCGCTGCCGATGTCATGCGGTGAGAGCGCCGTCCCGCCCACGAGCAAACTCGCCGCCGCCGCAACCACGGCGAGTACCGCAAGCAGTACGACGCGCATTGGCAGCGCTACTTCGAACGCAGCTCGACCGCGAAGCTTGGGCCGGGCATCGGAAAACCGTTCCAGACCGCGTACCGGTCGTCGAGCAGATTATAACCGCGCAAGGTCAATACCATCGACGGTGCGACGCGAAAGCCGGCGTACGCGTCGACGGTCGCATACGCTTGCGATTGCGCGTAGTACGGTTCGTACGATGCGGCAGCCTGAAAGCGGCCGTTCGCGGTGATCGTCACGCCCGCTCCGTCGAAGCGGCTCGAGGGTGACGTAACGTAGCGAAATCCCAAAACGGACGCAAACACGGGAGCGCGATTGGGAAGACGCGATTGCGTGTCGAGGTCTTGCGCGCGATACACGTTGGTCACGTCGAGTGTCGTAGCAAAGTGCCGGTCCGGCCGCGTGTGGAGACCGACGGTGAAGCCTTGAATCGACGCGCGCCCCACGTTGACGGGTTTGTAGTCGAACAGCGCCGGATTCTCGTCGACGATGAGGTTCGAGCCCGACGTCGTGAACCAACCCAACGAGACGTCGCCGAACGCGGCGCGATCGACGAGCGTGGCGTCGCCGACGCGCGTTCGTTCGGGCACGAGGCTGGAGTTCGAATACACTCCCTGCGGAGGATAGAAGAGCTCCTCGGCGGTCGGCGCGCGAAATGCCGTCGCCGCGTTGAGCTTGAGTTGTAAGCCGTTAGCGAGCGGCAGTATCGCGCCGATGGACGGCGAGAGCGCGCCGCCTTGCGCGGTCGACACCGAGTTGAGATCGCGCTCGCCGCGCAGCCCCGCCGAGTAAACGGCGCCGTTCCGGCCGAACCATTGCGCTTGCACGAACGCCGCCGATTGCGCGTAGCTGCTGGGCGTGACGCCCGCTTCGTACGCGAGAATGCCGCAGCTGCCATAGCCGTAGTAGCTTACCGAAGGAGGGCACGCGCTGCCCGTACCTCCGTCGACGCGGCTATTCCCGCCGGACACGTCGATTCCGTAGACGAGGCGCCGGCGCTCGTCGCCCACGGCGTTGGTCACTTCCACCATTGCGCGCTCGTCGTTCAAGAGCTCGGCGTATGGCGGCGGCGTTTGCTTGGGCGTGGGTAGATCGACCCAGTTCGGGCAGCCGAAGTCGTTGGGCGAGTCGCACGTGATGCTGAAATCTTGTGACGACCCGCCCATGGCGAGCGTAAAGTCCGCATGCGGCGAGTGGTGCGTTAGGCGCAAACGGACGTCGCGTACGATCGTGTCTTGACGCTCCGTGGTCGAAGTGAAGCCCACGGGGCCGGGATCGCCCAGACGCGCGTTGCTGAAATCGGCCAAGAACTGCAAATCCATTCCGCCGATCGGGTGTGAGTACGTCAATGCGCCGCTCGTCAGACCGGCGTCGGCGTTGACGCGCGAACCGCCGCCGGGCAAACCGTAGTTGTTGGCGGCGTACGTCCGCTGGAACGAAAAATACGGCGTCTGCAGCTGATACGTTTGCTGCCCGAACGATCCGGTCGAAACCGTCGCCGTCGTCGGTGCGGCGCCGGTCGTGATGACGTTGATCACGCCGCCGATCGACCCCGATCCGTACAAGGTCGAACCGCCGCCCTCGACGACCTCGATCCGATCGATGCCGGTCGCTGGCATTTGCTCCAGATTGACGTTTTCGATCTGCGAACCCGCAACGGGAAGTCCGTCGAGCAGCACGAGCGTCTGCAGCGCGTTGCTGCCGCGCATGCTGATCTCGGCGAACTGCCCGAACGGTCCGTAGCGCGCGACGTATAGGCCCGGCACTTGCGACAACGCATCGGCGACGGTGCGATAGCCGTTGCGAGCGATGTCGGCGGCGGTCACCACGTACGTCGTGCGCGTCGCACGCGACGCGGCTTCTTGTCCGCGATCGCTCGTGACGACGTGGACGATTTCAGGTGGAGACGACGGTGACGGTGATGGCTTTGGTGAGACGACGGCAACTGCCGTCGCAAAGACGAAAGCAAGCATCGCAATCCTTTCCCTGACGCGAGGCGGATTATGAACGGCTTGCAGCGGTATCCTGACTCGCGGGTACGAACGCCGTCGTTGCCCTCGCCTTCCAATCTCTCGATCGTGGCTTCGGGCGGCTCCCCGCTTACAGTGGCGCGACCGTGCCGGCATCGAACCGGCTTCCCGCGCGCAAACCTAGGCCGGTAGCCTTGGCAGCGGGAGACGGAGCTTCCTGTGCGCGAAGGGCTCGCGTCCATGAATCGGGCGTCCGCTGCTGCCCTCGCCTCGCTGCTGCTCGTCGCTGCGGCTTGTTCCCAACGGCCGCACGAGGGTACGCCGCAAACGCACTGGCTGCGCGTCGCCGACGGCAACGGTGACGTCCCGACGCTCAATCCGCATCTGTTCAACGGAACGACCGTGCACACGATCGGCATCTTGACGATGGCGTATTTGTTTCGGTACGACGCGCAAGGGCGTCCGCAGCCCGAGCTCGCGACCGAGCTGCCGACGGAACGCAACGGCGGTATCAGCGCCGATGGGCGCACGATCGTCTTTCATCTGCGTCACGGCGTGCGCTGGTCGGACGGTGCACCGTTTACCGCCGACGACGTCGTGTTCTCGACGCGCGTCGTCCTCAACCCCGCCAACGACGAGCTGACGCGCGAAGGCTGGGATCTGATCGACCGGATCTCCGAGCCCGATCCCTACACGGTGGCCTACCATCTCAAGCGCCCGTACGCGCTCTTCGAGCCGACGTTCTTCGGCACGGGCGTGGCATCGCCGTGCGTTCTGCCTCAGCATCTGCTCGCGCGCGAGCCGAACATCAATCACGTCGCGTACAACGAAAAACCCGTCGGCATCGGACCCTTTCGCGTGGTCGCGTTCAAACACGATGAAGCCGTCGAGCTCGAGGCCAATCCGTTCTATTTTCGCGGACCCCCGAAACTGCAGCGCCTGACGTTTCGAATCTATCCCAATCGCGACAAGTTGCTCGAAGCCATGCAAACCGAGGAGGTCGATCTGTGGCCCGCGATGCCGCCGCAATACATCGCGAGCGTGCAGGCGATTCGCCCGCTTCGAACGATCGTGGGACCGTCGAGCTTTTGGAGCGCGCTGTTTTTCAACGTCGAGAAACCTCCCGCGAACGACCGGCGCGTGCGTCAGGCGGTCCGTTACGCCATCGACCGGTCGCACATCGTGGAGCAGGCCGTCGACGGCAACGGCGTGCTGCAAGAAGCGCCGGTCGCACCGTCCGTACCGGTTGCTCCGGCGGCCCTGCCGATGACGCCGTTCGATCCGGCGCGCGCGCGACAACTGCTCGACGACGCCGGCTGGCGCACGTCCCCCGACGGCGTGCGCCGAAAGGACGGCCGGTCATTGGTGCTGGCGCTCGCGGTGGGCCCGGGAAGTCAATCCGACTCCCTCGGCACGATCTTGCGCGGCGAGCTGCGAAGCGTCGGAATCGCGCTGCAGATACGCCGCTATCCCCCGTCGCTGTTATTCGCATCGTACGGTCTGCACGGCGTCATCATGCGCGGCGACTGGAACGCGACCAGCTTCGCCGAGCAAAGCGACACGAATGGATCCCTCGCGAACATCTTTTCGTGCTCGCGAATTCCGCCGCACGGTCAGAACATCGATCGCTACTGCAATCCCGATCTCGACGTGAAGCTGTGGCGTTACACCATGACATACGAGGAATCCGAGCGTCGCCGCGAACTGGAGGACATCGTCAGGGAGATCGTCGCCGACGCACCGGTCGTGACGCTGTGGGCGTGGAAGAACGGGTACGCTTTTACTCCGCGCTTGGAAGGATATCAACCGGGCCCCATGGCACCGTTGGGCGATCCGATGAAGCTGGACATTTGAAAAACACCCTTCCGGCGCTGCTGTTGCTTGCGCTGACCGCGGTGGCTCCTGCGCCGCATCCGCGCATCGTCGCGTTGATGCCGTCGCTGGTGGAAGATTTCTTTTCCGTCGGTGCTGGAGCGCAAGTCGTCGGGGTTTCGGTCTACAGCGACGTTCCCAATGCGAAGGGTTTGCCGGTCGTGGCCGATTTTTCGAGCGTCGATGCCGAAAGGATCGTCGCGCTCCATCCCAACGTCGTCGTCGGCATTCCGGCGCAGGCGCGACTCGTCGATCCGCTCAAACGCGCGGGGATGCACGTCGTGCTTCTACCGGACGACAGCTACGACAGTATCTTCACGAACATCAAGGCGGCGGGCGATCTCAGCGGTCACGCGCGCGAAGCTGCGACGCTGGCATCGCGTCTGATGCGCGTAACAAACGAACTGCGCGCGCATACCGCGGCGTTTAAGCGCAAACCGTCGGTGTTCGTCGTGCTGGGCACCGGTCCGATCTGGACCGCGGGCAAGAAGTCGTACATCGCGACGCTTATTGCGATGGCGGGTGGGCGCAACGCGGGCGACGATCTCGACGCTGCGTACGGTCAATACAGCTCCGAGGCGCTGCTGCGCGATCAGCCCGACGCGATCGTCACCGATCCGTCGGTGCACCTCGGCGCGGTGCTGCAAAACGAGCCGTGGCGCAGCTTGAACGCCGTGCGCGCAAGGCGTATTTTTGTGGTCGATCCCGCCGCGATGCTCGAACGGCCGGGACCAAACTATAACGAGGGACTCCGCTGGCTCGTCGAACGCTTGACGCCGCTCGGGACGTAAACTCGTCGCGCGCGATCGTCGTCGCCGTCGACACCGGCGACGCGCGCCGTCCGCTCGAACCGGAGCTGCTCGAGTTCGAGGCGCTCGCCGAAGCGGCCGGTGCGCGTATTGCCGATCGCATCGTGCAGCGGCGCGACGCCGTTGACCCGGCGACCCTGGTAGGCAGCGGCAAAGCGCGCGAGATCGCCGAGCGCTCTCGCGAGCTCGACGCGGGTCTGCTGCTCGTGCTCAACGACTTGCGCCCGCGTCAGCGCAAGAATCTCGAGCGCATCGTGCCGTTGCCGATCGTCGATCGAACGATGCTCATTCTCGACGTGTTCGCGCGTCACGCGCGCAGCCGTGAAGGCCAGCTGCAAGTCGAGCTGGCGCAGCTGCGATACCGGCAATCGAATCTCATCGGCGTCGGCGCGGATCTGTCGCGGCTGGGCGGCGGCATCGGCACGCGCGGTCCCGGTGAAACCAAACTCGAGGTCGATCGCCGCCGGATCGGCGCGCGTATCTCCGTGCTGCGGCGTCAGCTCGAGGACGTACGCCGGCAACGCGCCGTGCGCCGCGCGGCGCCGCATCGCGAGCCGCTCGTCGCGCTCGTAGGATATACGAACGTCGGAAAGTCGTCGCTGCTCAACGCGCTCGCGCACAGCGATGCGTTCGTTGCCGACCAGCCGTTCGCGACGCTCGATCCGACGATTCGCCGCGTCTACCTTGCGCCCAACCGCTACGTCCGTCTAGCCGATACGGTCGGCTTTATCACCGATCTGCCGAAGGATCTCGTCAATGCGTTTCGCGCGACGCTCGAGGAGCTGCGCGAAGCCGACTTGCTGCTCGAGGTTCTCGACGCGGCGAATCCAGACTGGCCGCGCCAGCGCGTTGCGGTCGAAGGTCTGCTGCACGAGCTCGAGCTCGATCAAACGCCGCGCTTGGTCGTGTTCAACAAGTGCGATCTGTCGGTCGAATCTAGCCTCCCCGAAGAGCCGGGCGCGCTCTGTCTGAGTGCTCGTACCGGCGCGGGCCTTCCGGAGCTTCGCGCGGCCATCGCGAATCGCGTGCGGTGATGCGGCCGGTATACGTGCTTGCGGTTTTTGCCGTTCTCGTTGCGTGTACGCGCAACGCCGACGACGCGTTCGTCGCTTCGGCGCGCCGCGTGCGTCCGGCCGTCGTGCTGCTGAAGATGAAGGTCCCGCCGGAACATCGCAAAGACGCCTACGACGAGGCGTACGCCACCGGATTCGTCATCGCATCGGGAGCGTGGGGCAGCGACGTGCTGACCGTGCAGCACGCGATCGACGATGCGTGGGACCTTTCGATCACCATCGGCGACAAGCAGCGAGTGCCGGCGCGCGTCGTGGCCGCAGATAGCCGTCTCGACGTCGCCCTCATTCGCACGCCGCGCAAAAACTTACCGGTGGTCGCGCTCGGTTCGTCGGCGCATCTCAGCGACGAGCTCGGCCGGCAAGTCGGCTTAGTCGGATATCCGATCCCCGACGAGTTCGACGACGAAGGGCTCGGGTTAACGTCGTCGACGTTCGACGGACGTTTGTCGTCGGTGCGTCCCGACGCGCTCGAAGTAACGTTGGCGATCGTTCCCGGGGAAAGCGGGGGCCCGGTCTTTATCGCCGACACCGGCGAAGTCGTCGGCATTGCCGAGTCGCGCTTCGACGAAGAGCGCAGCATCGGTTTCGCTTTGCCGATCGACGAAGCGAAAAAGTTTCTGCACCGCGTCGACGCCGCGCACGGTTTTTAGGGCTTTATCGCGCCGGTTTGAACCAGAGGCCGGCGACTTTGCCGCCGGTGTCGAGCGTGAGTTCTTCGTACATGCCCGCACCGGCGAATGCAACGCGGTAGTAGTAGGTCGTTCCCGTCGTATCTTTGCTGCGGCTTTGGAGCGTGAACGACGTCGGGCTTCCTAGCGGCGCGAGCTGCTCTTTCATCCGGGCCGTGGCGTCGGACGTAAACGACGCGGCGGCCTGCGACGTAAGCCGACCGCGGTCGAGGCTCCCGGCCTGGGCTTGGCGCAGCAGCGATTTCGCGAGCGCGAGTGCGGACGCGTCTCCGGGCGCCTCCGCAACGGGCGCGGGCGTGAACCAGAGACCGGCAACTTTGCCCGACGCGTCGAGTACGATCTGTTCGTCGACGGTTGCGTCGGCAAACGAAACTCGGTACGTGTATTTCGTGTACGAGCCTTTCGCGGTTTTGCTTTCGAGAACGAACGTCGACGGCTTTCCTAGTCGTCCCACGGTGCTCACGAAATGCGCGGCCTGTTCTTGCGTGAGTTGGCTGCTCATCGACGACGTCAATTCGGTGCGGTCGAACCGGCCGCTCTGTGCTTGCGTCAGCATGGATTGAGCGAGCGCCAAAATCGTCGAGAGTACGACCGTTGCAAATGTCATCAATGCGGTGCTTTCTTAATCGTTCCGCGATCGCCGACCCACTGCAGCGGCGGAATTTCGAAGAATGCCGCCATGGCGTTGAGATGTCCTGCATACGTCGAGCGCAGCTCGGCGAAGCGTTTCCACGCCTCGTCGCGATCGCGCAACGCGTACCCGGCGGATTCGAGCCGGTCGCACGCGCGGTCGAACTCCGGACGCTCGATACCCGCGCCGTGCGAATCGCCGTCGAGTTGAAAGTAGCGCGCCAAATCGCCGGTTGCGTGACGTCCGAGGTTGAAGAAGAGACGCGATTGCCCGTGCGACCCGTCGACCGTCGTCATGAGCAGGGTAGCCGCATCGAGCATCGTTCCCAACGTTCCGACCCACGATTCGTAATCGTGGCTCGAGCGAAAGAAAGCCAGCACCGGATAGGCGAGATGGCTTTCCATCAGTTGCGCGACCCAATGTTGACCGTCGATCATCAATCGCCCGAAGTCGTCACGCGTCTCGGAGTATCCGGCGATGCACAGTAAGTTGACGCCGCTGGGCGGCGTTCCGGCACGCGCGCCGAGCGTTACGACGAACTGTTCGCGCGATTGGAACGAAGCGAACAGCAAGAACAAGTACGCGGTGACGATCGAGAACGTCGAGAAGCCCGACACCGCGGCGAGGACCGAGAAGAAACGCGCCCCCGCGCTTCTGCCGACCACGTCGCCGAATCCGATCGTCAGCGTCGACGTTCCGGAAAAATAAAGCGCTTCGCCGAACGAATGAATCGGCGGCGCGATCCCCGCGCGCAATCCCCAGAAGATCAAACCGTATCCGAAGACGACGCCGGCTGCCCAGACGAACAGCAAGAAGACGAGCATGAAGGGCGCAAAAACGGCGAGGAGATTCTCGCGCCGGTCGTCGTCGGCGGCGTAGAGCTTCCAAGCCGCTCCCGGCCACAGGCGCCAGGAGACGCGCCAAACGAAGAAGCTGATCCGCCAACGGCGGCCGACCGCGCGCGGGACGACGACGGACTGAAAGACGTCGTTGAGCACGAGCAGGATAACGGCCAATCCGGCCAAGACGCTGAGGATGTCGCCGACCACGGTCCGAAGGTTCGCCGATCATGGGAGTGATCTTCGTGACCGGGCCGGCGCGGTCGGGAAAGAGCGCCTTCGGGGTGCGGCTGGCGGGCGAGTGCGGGCTCGAGGTAATCTACGTCGCAACCGCCGCGCACGAACCCGAAGACGCCGAGTGGAACGCGCGGCTTTCGCGGCACCTGCGGCACCGGCCGTCACAGTGGGCGACCGTGGAGACGGCGCCGATGAACCACGACGCGCAGCTCGCGCTTTTTTCGGCAGCGCAGGCCTCGCAATGTCTGCTCGTCGACGCGCTCGGTACGTACATGTGGGCGCGGATTCGCGCACGCATCGAGCTGCTCGAAGTCAACTACGCCGTGCTCGAAGCCCGGATCGATCGCGAGGCCGCCGAGCTGGTCGACGCGATGCTTGCTTCTCCGGCGCGCGTTATCGCGGTGTGCGAGCAGATCGGATGGGACGTCGCGCCGTCGAACGCCGCCGCCCGGCTCTTTCGCGACGGTCTGGGCCGCATGTCGCAGCGATTAGCGCGATCGGCCGAAAGCGCGTATCTCGTCGTTGCCGGCTACGCAATCGATTTGCGCGCCGCGGGCATTTGGATCGGCGGAGAAGACGACCCCGCGTGACGCAGGCCCTCGTCCTCATTACGTTCCTCGTCGCCGTCGTGATCTTGACCTTGATCGCGCGGCGCCTGCGTATTCCGTATCCGATCGCGTTCGTCGTCGGCGGCATCGCTCTAGCGTTCAGCCGCAATCTGCCGCGGCCGCACATCGAGCCCGACCTGATCCTCTTGCTGATCCTGCCGCCGCTGCTTTACAGTGCCGCGTGGAGCACCGATGCGTGGGACCTGCGACGGAACATCCGTCCGATTGCGTTGTTGGCGATAGGATTAGTGCTCTTTACGACTGTCGCGGTCGCTGCGTTCGCGCACTTTTTCGTCGGCTTCGGGTGGCCACTCGCGTTCACGCTCGGAGCAATCGTTTCGCCCCCGGACGCGGTCGCCGCGGAGGCGATCTTTTCCGAACTCGCGATCCCGCGGCGGATCGCTGCGATCATTACCGGCGAATGCCTGTTCAACGACGCAACCGCGCTGGTTCTCTATCGCTTTGCGCTGGCCGCCGCGGTAACCGGAGCGTTTTCGCTGACGCAAGCGACGCTGACGTTCGTTCTCGTTGCGGCCGGCGGCGTGGCGATCGGGATCGTGACGGCGTTCGGGGTCGAAGGCATCATGCGTTATCTCGCGCGCCGCGGAGCCAACGATCCGACCGTTGCCAGCGTCCTCTTTCTGCTCGCTCCGTTCATCTCGTACGTTCCGGCTGAGGCCCTCCACGTTTCCGGCGTGTTGGCGGCGGTATGCGCGGGATTGATCAGCGGCCGCCGCTCGAGTGAGTTCATCGATTCGGAGACGCGGCTGCTGGGTTCGGGGGTCTGGCAGCTCCTCACGTTTATCCTCAACGCTTTCGCGTTTCTGCTCATCGGATTGGAGCTGCCGGAGATTCTCGCCAAGCTCGTGCCGCACGTCCGCGACTACATTCTTTACGGCTTGGCGCTGGCGGCGCTCGTGATCGTCGTACGGCTGATATGGGTCTTCCCGGCAACCTATCTTCCGCGCCTGATTCCGCGCCTACGCAAACTCGATCCAAGTCCGCCGGCGAACGCGGTCTTCGTCATCGGTTGGTCCGGGATGCGCGGCATCGTGTCGTTGGCCGCGGCGCTCGCGCTGCCGTACTCGCTGGGCCATACCGGCTTCCCCGAGCGCGCCGTGACGATTTTCTTCACCTTCTGCGTCGTTTTCGTGACGTTGGCTTTCCAGGGGCTAACGCTCGGGCCGATCATCGAGCGGCTCGGCATCACCGAGACGAGCAAAGGCGCGCAGCGCGAAGCGCATTTGCGCGTCCGCGCGCTCGAAGCGGGCTTGGAGCGTCTGCGCGACTACGAACGGCGACACCACGGTGCCCTCGAGACCGAAGTCGTAGGGCGAGTGATGGAGGAGTATCAGCAGCGCATCGACCTGCTGCGTGGACGCGGCGCGCCGGCCGACACCGACGAGAGCCGAGCGAGCGTGCTCGATCGCGAACTAGAAAAGGAAGCGCTCGCGGCCGAGCGCCGCACGATCACGACGATGCGCACCGCCGGTGAGATCCCCGACGACATCTTCCGGTCGATCGAGTACGACCTCGACCTGGCCGCACTTCGGCTGGCTTAGGGCGACGCGGTCGCGGCCGGGCTCGGGTTGGGTGACGGGCTGCCCGAGGAGGCAGGCGATGTGCTCGCGGCCGCGCTTGGCGTCGCGGTCGGAGCCGGCGACGGGGTCGCCGGTGGGGGAAGCGTCGGCTGGCCGGCCGGATGCACCGACGGAACGAGCCGCACGTAACCGATGGAAACCGCTTGCTCCTTCAGCACGGTCGTGTCGGCGGTCGAGTAGTCGTAGCCCGGCGCTCGAGCCGTGACCGTCTGGTCGCCGACGGGCACTTTGGTCAACGTAAACGCGCCGTTGGGGTCGGCCGTCGTCGTGTACAGCGACCCGACCGAAACCAATGCGCTCGGAATCGGCCGGTTGGTCATCGCATCGAGGACGCGTCCGGTGACTTGCCCGTAATCTTGCACGCCAACGACATTTGGCGTAGGCGAGCACCCGTCACCCAAGGCGAATAAGAATATCATTCCGAGTACCACGTACCGCATACCGCCAGGTATAGCGGAGCGGAGGCCAAAACCCTGTCTCCTGCATGAGCCCGTATATTCCGGTCGCGATTTACCTCTGCGTCGCGCTAGCGGCGGCACTGTTGTTTTCGGTACTGCCCGGGCTCGTCGCGCGCCGTAAACCGAATCCGCAAAAACTCGAAGCGTACGAGTGCGGCGTCGAGCCGACGTCGGCCGTGGCGGGTCGCTTCCCGGTGCGTTTTTATCTCATCGCGATGCTGTTCGTGATCTTCGACGTCGAAGCGGCGTCGTTTTATCCGTGGGCCGTGCAGATGCACGCGCTGCGCGTCTTCGGTTTGCTCGAAATGATCGTCTTCATCATCGTGCTCGCCATCGGTTACGCCTACGTCTGGAAAAAGGGTGGTTTCGTTTGGAGGTAGGACCCGGACAATTTCTTCTCGCGCGTCTCGACGACGTCGCGCGTTGGGCGCAAAGCTCGTCGGTGTGGCCTCTGACTATGGGTCTTGCGTGCTGTGCGATCGAGATGATGACCGTTACTTCGTCGGAGTACGACATCGCGCGGCTGGGCTCCGAAGTCTTTCGCAGCTCGCCGCGGCAAGCCGACCTCATGATCGTCTCGGGGCGAGTCGCGTGGAAGATGGCGCCGGTCGTGAAGCGCCTCTTCGATCAGATGGCCGATCCGAAATGGGTTATCTCGATGGGCGCGTGCGCGAGTTCGGGCGGTATTTTCGATAACTATGCCGTGGTTCAAGGCATCGATACCATCGTGCCGGTCGACGTCTACGTTCCCGGTTGTCCGCCCACGCCCGACGGTCTGCTCTATGCCGTGAACTTGATTCAGCAGCAGATCCGCGAAGGCGGTCGCGGCGGAATCCTCGCCAGGTCTTAAGGTCGAATCCAGTCATGCCAAGCACGCAAACGCCACCGCTCGCCGGCGCCGCAATCGATCCTCCAAGCCTACGGCCGCCGATCGATGACGCCGTCATCGAGCGTATCGAGCCGTCGGCACTGCGCGATCGCCTGACCGCGCTCAAGGCCGAAGGCTATACGATGCTGCTCGATCTCGGCGCCGTCGATTATCCCGAGCGTACGCCGCGCTTCGACGTCGTCTATCACTTGCTCAAGATGCCGGCGCGTGCCGCGAGCGTGTCGGACGTCGGTACGCCGGCGCGCGTGCGCTTGCTGTGCGGGGTAGACGGCGCGAACCCGCGGCTCCCCAGCGTCATGGATCTGTGGAAGTCGGCCGATTGGGCCGAACGCGAAGTCTTCGATCTGTTCGGCATCGTTTTCGAAGGACACCCCGACTTGCGCCGCATTCAGTTGCCGTACGACTGGGAAGGTCATCCGCTGCGCAAAGATTATCCGACGCGCGGTCCCGCCAAGGAGCGTTCGCCGCGTCCGGCGTTTGCCAATAAGTTGAACGTACAGGCGGGGACGCCGCCGTCGGGCCGCACGCTGGAGGCGCTGCAAGAACAAATCAAACGCGCGCGCGAGGCCGATTCAAAGTGAGTATGTCGACGCAGCCGCTGACGCCCGAAATCGTCAGCCAAGAAGGCAACGCGATGGTGCTTTCGATGGGGCCGCAACACCCGTCGACGCACGGCGTGCTTCAGATCATGCTCGAGATCGAGGGTGAGAGCGTCGTCAAAGCGGAGCCCGAGATCGGCTATCTGCACACGGGCATCGAGAAGACCGCCGAAAGCCTTTTCTGGTCGCAAGCGCAGACGGTGATCGAGCGCATGGACTATCTCGCTCCGTCGTCCAACGCGCTCTGCTATGCGCTTGCCGTCGAGAAGCTGCTCGGCGTCACCGATCGCATACCCGAACGCGCGCAAGTCGTTCGCGTGCTGCTGATGGAACTCACGCGTATCGCGTCGCACTGCGTGTGGCTGGGCACGCACGGAATCGATCTCGGCGCCATCTCGGTCTTTTTCTACTGCTTCGATCTGCGCGAGAACGTGCTGGACATGCAAGAGTCCGCCGGCGGCGCGCGGATGCATCCGAACTACGTGCGCGTCGGCGGCCTCAACGGCGACCTTCCCGACGGCTACGCGGACCGGCTCGACGCGTTCATCGAGAAGTTTCCGGGCCGCATGCGCGAGCTGCGCGGCTTGCTTCAGGCCAACCCGATCTTCCAAGACCGCACCATCGACGTCGGCATGCTTGCGATCGAAGAAGCGCTGGCGTGGAACGTTACGGGGCCGAGCCTGCGCGGGAGCGGCATCGCATACGACGTACGCAAGGCGTTTCCGTACTGCGGTTACGAGACCTACGAGTTCGACGTCCCGACCCGCACCGAAGGCGACGCGTACGCGCGCTTCCTGGTGCGGCTCGACGAGATGGAACAATCGCACCGCATCATCTGTCAGGCGCGCAAACGGTTGGAAAAACCGGGCGCGGTACTGCTCGACGATCCCAAGATCGTCGCTCCGCCCAAAGAGACGATCGCGCTCTCGATGGAAGCGCTGATCCATCATTTCAAGATCATCAGCGAGGGCTTCCGCGTCCCGCCGGGCGACGTCTATCAGCCGGTGGAGAGCCCGCGCGGGGAGCTGGGATACTACATCGTGAGCAACGGCGAGAACCGTCCGTATCGCGTACGCACGCGGCCGCCGAGCATGTACAATCTGCAGGCGCTCAAGGGCATCGCTCCGGGAAATCTGATCGCCGACCTCGTCGTCATGATCGGCAGTTTGGATCCGGTCTTCGGGGAGGTCGACCGATGATCGACGCTGTGGCGAACGAACGCGAAGCCGCATTTCCGGCGTTGCTGCAGCGGTTGCGGCCGGAGTGCGAGCGGATCGTCGCGCAGTACGAGCAGAAGCGTTCGGCGTTGCTTCCGTTGATGCACTTGTTTCAGCAGCACGAAGGGTTCGTTAGTCCGCAGGCGATGCGCGCGGGTGCCGCGATGCTCGATCTCACGCTTGCCGAAGTCGAGGGGACGATCTCGTTTTACACGCTGTTCTACCGCAAACCGGTCGGTAAGTACGTGCTGCAGGTTTGTCGCGGGTTAGCGTGTTCGATCAACGGCGCGCAAGAGATCATGGCGTACTTTCGCGAGAAGCTCGGCGTCGGCCATCTGCAGACGACCAACGACGGAACGTTTTCGTACGAAGAGGTCGAGTGCCTAGCGGCGTGCGACAAGCCGACGTGCATGCAGGTGAACCTAGAGTTCGTCTATAGCCTGACGCCGCAGAAGATCGACGACATGCTCGCCGCGATTCGCGCGGGCACCTACGACGTCGCCCCGATGCCGCAGACGCAAACGCCGGCGGCGACGTGGACCTTTACGCAGGACGCGGAGGTCGCGACCGGTCGCAAATCGGCGGGCGCCGTCGGCGTGCCCAATCCGAATAATGCCGGGGGGGTGGGCGACGCGGCCGGTATCATCATGCTCGATCGCATCGTCAACAACGACATCTCGTTTTACGAGCGTACCCGCGAACGGGCCGTGCGCGATTCACGCGCCGTCACCGAAGTCGTCGAATCGAACGGGAGCAACGGTCATGCCGGTCACTAAGGTATTGACCGCGGGAATCGGCGAAGCGAACCTGCGCGATTTCGGTGTCTATCGCGATCGCGGCGGCTATAAACAGTGGGAACGCGCCGTTCGAACCATGTCGCCGGCCGAGGTCATGGATCTCGCGGATAAATCGGGACTTCGCGGGCGTGGCGGCGCCGGATTTCCGACCGGTCGCAAGTGGCAGTTTCTTCCGAAGGATAAGCCGCTGCGTTATCTCGTCTGCAACTGCGACGAAGCCGAGCCCGGCACGTTCAAAGATCACATGCTGCTCGAAGAAGCGCCGCACTTGGTGCTCGAGGGCATTTTGCTCGGCGCGTACGGTATCGGATGCCACCACGCGTTTATCTACATTCGCGGCGAGTTCAAGCGCGGGTATCAGATTTTCTGCGCCGCGCTGGAAGAGGCGCGCAAGGCCGGGTACGTCGGAAGGAATCTCTTCGGCGGCGGATACGACCTGGAAGTGACGGTGCATCGCGGCGCCGGCGCGTACATCTGCGGCGAAGAGACGGGATTGCTCAACTCGCTCGAGGGCAAACGCGGCGAGCCGCGCCTCAAGCCGCCGTTCCCGGCGGTCGAAGGACTTTACGGCGCGCCGACCGTCGTCAACAACGTCGAGACGCTCGCGTATCTCGTGCCGATCTTGGAAAAGGGTGCGCAGTGGTTTGCCGCGGTCGGCACCGAGCGCAGCAAGGGCTACAAGATCGTTTCGATCTCGGGGCACGTGCAAAATCCCGGCAACTACGAAGTTCCGCTCGGAACGACGGTGCGCGAGCTCATCGACATCGCCGGCGGCTTACGTCCCGGCCGCAAGCTCATGGCGGTGCAGCCCGGCGGCGGTTCGTCGGCGTGCATCTTCGAAGAGCATCTCGATCTGCCGTACGACTACGAGAGTATGGCTAAAGCCGGCTCCATGCTCGGCTCGGGTGCGTTCGTGGTTTTCGACGACACGACCGATTTCGTGAAAGCGGCGCACAATCTCGTGCGCTTCTTCGCGCACGAGTCGTGCGGCCAGTGCACGCCTTGCCGCGAGGGCGGTCATTGGATGGAGCGCGTTCTCGAGCGATTGGTTCACAACAAAGGCGTGCCCGGCGACCTCGACATGCTCGATCGCGTCTCCGCAACGATTACGGGACTGAATCTGTGCGCGCTCGGCGATTCGATCGAACCGTTCCTGAAGTCGGTGCTGCGCCGCTTCCGCGACAAGTTTGAAGAACGCGTTCTGCGTGAGGAGACGATGAACGTTTAAATGCCAGATTTAGTCAATCTGACCGTAGATGGCGTTCCCGTCAGCGTTCCGAAAGGGACGCTGCTGGTCGAGGCCGCCAAAACGGTCAAGCAAGAGATCCCGGTCTACTGCTATCACACCAAGCTCGGACCGGCCGGACTCTGCCGCGTCTGCCTGGTGGAAATCGAAGGCATGCCCAAGCTGCAGATCGCGTGTAATACGGTGGTCAGCGAGGGCATGGTCGTGCGCACGCAGACGGAGAAGGCCGACGCCGGCCGCGCGATGGTGATCGAGCTGCTGCTGGTCAACCATCCATTGGATTGTCCGATCTGCGATAAGGGCGGCGAGTGCGATCTGCAAGATTTTGCAATGGCGTACGCGCGTTCGAGCTCCGACGTCGCCGATCCGAAGGTCCCCAAGCCCAAGGCCGTCGATCTGGGGCCGACGATCGTGCTCGACGAAGAGCGCTGCATCGTCTGTCAGCGCTGCGTGCGATTTGACGAAATCATCGCCGGTGAGAAACAGCTCGTCGTTAAGGATCGCGGCGCGCGCGACATCATCGCGACGGCGACGGGAGAACCCTACCACCACAACTTTACCGGGAACGTGACCGAGCTCTGTCCGGTCGGAGCGCTGACGTCGAAGACGTACCGCTTCAAGTCGCGTCCGTGGGATCTCAACCGCACCCAGACGACCTGCACGCAATGCGCGGTCGGATGCCAGCAGTTTGCCGACGTGCGTTACGGCACGCTCTTGCGCACGATGTCGGTCGAGACCGACGACGACATCTCCGATACGTGGCTGTGCGATCGCGGCCGCTACAACATCGGCTTCTACTCGTCGCCGGAGCGCATCACGCAGCCGCTCTTCAAAAAAGACGGAACGTTCGTGCAAGTCGACTGGACCGACGCGATCGAGTTATGGGCCAAAGCGATTCGCGACGCGCTGCGCGATGGCGGTCCGTCGAAGGTCGGGGCGATCGGCGGCGGCCGTCTGACCAACGAAGAAGCGTACATGCTGCAGCACGTCTTCCGCGGCGCCGGCGTTGCCAATCTCGACTGGCGTGGCGGATATCAGCGCCAAGCGACGCCGGGAGCGAAGTCCGGCCGGCTGGCGGATATCGAAAAAGCGCAGGCTGTCGTCTTCGCCGGCCAATCGCCCGAGGAACTCGCTCCGGTGATGTGGCTGCGCGTGCGCAAGGCGCTGCGCAAAGCAAAACTCGTTCGCGAACGCGACGCGGCGGCGGCGCGGCGCGCGTGCGGTGACGCGTCGAGCGTCGCGCTCATTTGGGACGGCGTCGATCTCGCCACCGGCAAGGCGTTTGCCGATGCGTTCGCCGGCGTCGCGGAACTGTCGACGTATATTGCCGGCGAACAAGGCAACGCGCGCGGCGCCGAAGCGATGGGCATGCTCCCGGGCAGCGGCCCGGGTTTTGCGAGCGTCGGTAATCCGGGACGCGACGGCTGGGGCATGCTCGAGGACGCGCGTAACGGTACGCTCGCCGTGCTGTCGTTATTCGGGGCGAATCCGATGCGCAACTCGTCGGTCGCCGACGGTTTGAACGCCGCCCTGGGCAGCGTTCCGTTCCTGGTCGTGAGCGATCTGTTCATGACCGAGACGGCGAGTCACGCAACGTTGATTCTTCCCGCCAAGGGCGCGCTCGAGAAGAGCGGCACGACGACCAACCTCGCCGGCGATCTGCTCCCCGTCAATCAGGCGCTGCAGGCGCCCGACGGCGTACGCTCGGATTTGGAAATGCTGTTCGATTTGTGCGACGCGCTCGGCGTAGATCTGCCGGCACCCGACGCGCTCGACGCCGCGGTCATCGCCGCGGCGGCGAAGATTCCCGGCTTCGGTTTCGGCGACGATCTCTTTCGCACGACGGCGTGCGAGGAGCGCGATGCCCAGGCGCGGTCGATCCTTTCGGGCGGCGGAACGTGGCAGCACGATCCGACCATGGCGCCGCTGCGCGCGGGGAACGGAGTGCTCGTCTGATGCCGGTCGTGCCGTTTTGGATCGTCGTCTTGATCAAATCGGCAGTGTTGCTGCTCGTCGTGGTCACGACGTTTGCGTACGCGATGCTCGCCGAGCGCAAAGTGCTGGGCTGGATGCAGTTGCGCCCCGGACCGAACCGCGTCGGGCCGTGGGGCCTGATGCAGCCGGCGGCCGATGCCGCAAAACTGATCTTGAAAGAAGATCTTACGCCGAAGACCGCCGATCCGTTGATCTATCGCCTCGCGCCGTTCATCTCGCTGCTCACCGCGTTCTCGGTCTACGCGGTCATTCCGTTCGGCGCTTCGTCGGCGGGAACGTGGGCGATCGGCAGCCCCAACGCCGGGATCCTGTTCGTCTTGGCGATTACGTCGATCGGCGTGTACGGCATCTCGCTCGGCGGTTGGGCTTCGGGCTCGAAATACCCGCTGCTCGGCAGCGTCCGCGGCACGGCGCAGATGATCAGTTACGAACTTTCGATGACGCTCTCGTTCGTCGGCGTGCTGATCTTAGCGGGGACCACGTCACTCGACGGCATCGTGAACGCGCAGGCCAGATGGTGGTTCGTCATCCCGCAGGCGCTTGGGTTCGTCATCTATATTATTACCGCCGTGGCTGAGACGAATCGCACGCCTTTCGACTTGGTTGAAGCCGAAACCGAGCTCGTCGCCGGATTCCACACGGAGTACTCGGGACTGCGTTTCGGATTGTTCTTCATCGCCGAGTACGTCAACATGCTGACCGTCTCGTGCATCGCCACCTTGCTGTTCTTCGGCGGGTGGAATGCTCCGTTCGGCATACAGGGCGTGCCTGGTGTCGTGTGGTTCGTGCTCAAGGTCGGCTGCTTCTTGTTCTTCTACATGTGGCTGCGCGCGACGCTGCCGCGCCTGCGATACGATCGCCTGATGGCGTTCGGCTGGAAGGTGCTGCTGCCGCTCGCGACGCTCAATCTCGTGGTCACCGCGATCATCGTCGCGGTCAGGGGCTAGACTCGATGCGCAAACGGCTCTACAACGTCGGAGCGATCCTCAAAGGGTTGTCGATCACTTTCGGGTTCATGTTTCGCAAGCGGCCGACGATCGAATACCCGTCGGTCAAGAAGCAGCACGCGCCCCGCTTTCACGGTTTGCACGAGTTGCGCCGATACGAAGACGGAAAGGAACGCTGCATCGGCTGCGAGCTGTGCTCCAGTGCCTGTCCGGCGAATGCGATTACGGTCATCGGCGCCGAGAACGAGCCCGACGATCGGCGCTCACCCGGCGAACGCTACGCCGCGCGCTACGAAATCGACGAGCTGCGGTGCATTTTCTGCGGCATGTGCGAAGAGGCGTGTCCCACCGACGCGATCGTGCTCACGCCGCGTTTCGAGATGTCGGATTTCCGTCGCGGCTCGCTGATCTACGCGAAGGATCGCCTACTGGTGCCGCCCGAGGCCGGCGTCGGGCGTCCGCCCGACGAGCGGCCCGGCGGAATTCCCGGCGACCTTGGCGCCGTTGCGGAGATGAAGTCGACGACCGATATCGATCGCGGCTACAGCGCGACCTGGCGCGGCACGATTCTCAAAACGCAGCGCCGCGGTCTGACGATGCTTCCGAAAGACAAGCAGGGGCCGCCCGCGTGATCGGATTCTGGATCTTGTCGGTGGTCTTGATTGCAAGCGCGATCTGGTGCGTGACCGCGCGCAAGGCGGTCTACAGCGTGGTCGCGCTGCTGCTCAACTTTGCGGCTTTGGCGATCACGTACGTCGGACTCAATGCCGAGTTCTTAGCGGTGATTCAGATCATCGTCTACTCGGGCGCGATCTTGGTTCTTTTCGTCTTCGTCATCGCGCTGCTCTCGAGCGGCGTCGCGCCGTTTTCGGTCGGTCCGAACCGGTTGCCCAAGGCGGTTGCGCCTGCGATCTTCATCGTCCTGGTCGCGTTCGGCTTCCTCTACTATGCGATCAAGGATTCGAGCGTTATGGCCGGCGCAGCGAAGAGCGCTTCGCAGTTGGGACCGGTCGGCGCGCCCAACGTCTTCGGCAGCGTAGCCGATTTCGGCAAGGCGCTCTTTACCGTATGGCTGCTGCCGTTTGAAATCACGGCGCTGATTCTCATGGTCGCGGTGATCGGTGTGGTACTCCTCGCCGGCGATCAGGCACCCTACGTCGCGACGGTCAAGCAGGCCCGCGAAGTGCAGCGCGAGATGCGCGAAGCGATTTTGAAGGGCGGCGGCGAGTGATGACCGTTCCCGTCGTCGACTACGTCGCGCTCGCCTCCGTGATTTTCTTCATCGGCGTCGCCGGCGTCTTGCTGCGCCGCAACCCGCTCGTGATGCTGATGAGCATCGAGCTGATGTTCAACGCCGCGAACTTGCTCTTTCTCGCGTTTGCCCGGGCGTGGCTCAACAACGCGGGACACATCTTCGCGTTTTTGGTGATCACCGTCGCCGCCGCGGAGGCCGCCATCGGCCTCGCCATCGTGGTTACGGTTTTTAGAGCCGAAAAGAACGTCGACGTCGACGAAGTGAGGGCGCTGCGCGGATGATTCATCACGTCATGGGAGTCGATGGATCCTATCCGCTGCTGCTAGCGCTGTGGCTGTTGCCGCTTGCCGGTGCGATCGTGTGCTGGGCGTTCGGTCCGCAACTCAAGCAGCTGGCGGGGTGGCTTGGATCGGCCGTCGTCGGCGCGTCGTTCGTCTTGACGCTGCTGTCGTGGGGCAGCGGGACTCAGACCAGCGGCGGGGCGGACGGAGCGCATCAAACGCTGCTATCGTGGATGCCGGGCTTCGATTTCGGACTGCTGCTCGACCCGCTGTCGCTGCTGTGGACCTTTATCATCACCGGCGTCGGATTTCTGATCGTCTTCTATTCGATCGGATACATGGACGGCGATCGCGCGTTCGCGCGATTCTTCGCCTACATGAACTTCTTCGTGTTCGCGATGCTCACGCTGGTGCTCTCCGACAACTTCATCGGGTTGCTGGTGGGTTGGGGGCTCGTCGGCCTAGCGTCGTATTTCCTGATCGGTTTCTGGTTCGATCGCGCTTCGGCGGTTGCCGCGGCACGCAAAGCGTTCGTGATGAACGTGGTCGGCGACGTCGGCATGATGTTCGCGATCTTCCTGATCGTCGCCAACGTGCACTCGATCTCGTTCGGCGACGGTTTCGCCGCGGCGGGTTCCTTCGGATCGCAGACGCTGATTTGGATTTGCGTCGGTCTCTTCATCGGCGCGGCGGCAAAATCTGCGCAAGTTCCGCTGCACACCTGGTTGCCCGACGCGATGGAAGGTCCGACGCCGGTCTCGGCGCTCATCCACGCGGCAACCATGGTGACCGCGGGTGTGTATTTGATCGCGCGCTGCGCGCCGTTGTGGAGCGCGAACGCCGACGCCCAGATGATGGTCGGCGTCGTGGGCGGCTTGACGGCCCTGATGGGCGCGATTCTGGGTTGCGCGCAGTGGGACATCAAACGAATCCTCGCTTATTCGACGATGTCGCAGATCGGCTACATGATCATGGGCGTCGGCGTGGGAGCCTACGAAGGCGGCGTCGCGCACTTCTTCACGCACGCGTTCTTCAAGGCGCAGCTCTTCCTGGGCTCCGGTCTCATCATTCACGCGCTGAGCGACGAGCAGGACGTGCGCCGGATGGGCGGCTTATGGAAGAAAATGCCGTTTGCGTTCATCGCCATTCTCACCGGCGTACTTTCGATCAGCGGCTTCCCGTATACGAGCGGATACTTCTCGAAGGACATGGACATCTACGGCGCGTTGGCGGAGCACCACGTGTGGCTGTTCGGCGTCGGCATCGTTACCGCCGGAATAACCGCGTACTATATGTTCCGGTTACTGTTCATCACGTTCTTCGGCGAGTATCGCGGTGCGGTCGATCCGTCGGATCTCGGTATCCGTCATCCGGAACTCGCCGGCACCACGCTTCCCAGTCAGGCCGAAGAGGGACACGTCGGGCACGAACCGGAGCATCATCACGCACCCTCATGGATCATGAACGTTCCGGTCGGCATTTTGATCGTTCCTACGCTGTTTGCCGGTTGGGTGATGTTCGGCGGTGAAAACTCGCTCTGGGCCAGGTTCTTTACGATGGAGTTTCCCGCCGGTCCGCAAGCCGTTCGCGCGGTTTCCGGCATCACCGAAGGATCGACCAGCCTCATCGTGCTGGTCGCGGTCGTGATAGGCTTCGCGATCGCGTTCTGGCGCTACGGAACGAAAACGGCACAAGCCGATGCCGTCGCACGGCTGCGTAACGAATCGGTGCACATGTCGCCCGTGCTGACCAACTTGTTCTACTTCGACGCGTTCTACGATTTGATCGTCGTGCGGACGTCGCAGCTCTTCGGCACGATCTTCGGGCGAGCCATCGATCCGCACGTGATCGACGGCGCCGTTCGCGAGAGTGCCTTTTCGGCCCAGTGGCTGGGCGTCTTCATGCAGTCGCTGCAGACGGGCTTACTGCGCGCCTACGCGCTGATTCTCGTCTTCGGAGCGGCCTGCTTCATCATCTATTACGCGCTGGCGATCGGAGGCGTGCACTGATGCTCGTGCTGATCACCATCCTGCTGCCGATCGTCGTGGGTGCGCTGCTGTGGCTGCTGCCGCGCGAGGATCGCGTGCTTTCGCGCGCGATCGGAACGCTGGTGGCCGGCGTGACGTTCGTTACGACAGTGCTTGCGAACAACCAGGGCCAAGAGTGGAGTTATCGCTGGCTCTCGCGCCCGTTCGAGTCGGCGTTCCATTTCGGCACGACGCCGGTTTCGTATTGGATCTGCCTGCTGCTCGCGTTATGCACGATGAGCGCGATCGCCGTCACGCACGTGCCGCGCACGCGAAACTTCACGGTGCAGATGCTGTTCCTCGAGGGCGCGATGATGGGGTTGTTCCTGTCGCGCGATCTGCTGACGTTCGCGCTCTTCTGGGACTTGATGCTCCTGCCGGTGTTCTTCGGGCTGATCGGCTGGGCGTCGCATCCGGCCACGGCGTGGCGGTACTTCATCTACAACTTCGCGGGTGGTTTGACGCTGTTGCTGGCGACGGCCGCGTTCGGCGTGATCTTCGGATCCACCGACGTGATAGGACGCGCCGACGTCCACCTCGCGGGCGCGTGGGCGCCGTGGATCTTCGCCGGTTTCTGCTTTGCGTTCTTAGTGAAGACGCCGGTGTGGCCGCTGCACACCTGGATGCCGCTGACCTATAGCGACACGCCGCCGCCGATGATCGCGGTGGTCGCGGCGGTGCAGTCGAAGGCCGGTTTGTACGGTCTCATTGCCATCGCAGTGGCGTTCATGCCGCAATACGTGCACCAGTACGCGCCGGTGCTGATGATCCTCGGCGCGATCTCGCTGATCTACGGCGCGCTGATCGCGCTGGTCCAGCAAGACGCCAAACGGATCGTCGCGTACTCGTCGCTCTCGCACCTCGGCTTGATCGTGATCGCGATCGCGTCGCAAAACCAACTGGCGCTCGAAGGCGCGCTGGTCTACATCATCGCGCACGGCCTGTTCTCGGCCGCGCTCTTCCTGCTGTTGGGCTACGTCGAACAGCGCGAAGAGACGCGCTCGCTGCTGCGCCTGGGCGGTCTGGGCCGCGCGAACCCCAAACTCGCCGGCGCGCTGTGCATCGCCGCGCTGGCGGCTCTGGGTTTGCCCGGGCTCGCGGGATTCGTCGGCGAGATCGTCATTCTCATCGGCGTCTATCAGACCGGCGCGGTCTGGGCGACCATCGTCGCGCTGGTCGCGATCGTGCTCGCCGCGGCGTATGTGCTGCGGCTCTACCAGGACATCATGAACGGACCCGAAGTCGAAGACGTTCCGGTGCGCCGCGACCTCACGTGGCTCGAAGGACTGGCGGTCGCGCCGCTGCTCGCCGCGCTCGTCGTCTTGGGCATTCAACCTCACGCGCTCATGGAGGCCGTTCGTGTCGCCGTTCACTAACGCGGATTGGAACGCGCTCGTCCCCGTCGCGGTCGTAGCGGTGGCCGCGCTGGTCGTGCTGATCGCCGATTTGATCTCGCGCACCAACGCGGATCGTTACCTCTCGATCGCAATCGGCGTCATCGGATGCGCCGTCGGCGCATTTTTGGCCGCACAACAGTACGGCCACGACTATAATGCGTTCTTCGGCGGCTTCATGACCGGCGGCTTCACCACCGTGTTCGAAGAAATCGTGCTGCTCGCGGCGGCCGGGTCGCTGATTCTCTACGGATCGATCGGTCCAGCGCCTCGCGTCGCCGGCACCACGGCGCTGCTGCTGTGGAGCGCGTGCGGTGCAATGCTGATGGCGGGCGCCGCCAATCTGATGACGATTTTCCTTGGCCTCGAGCTGCTGTCGCTAGCGCTGTACTGCCTGTGCGGCATGGTCGACCGCAAAACCGCGCGCGAATCGGCGCTCAAGTATTTGATTCTCAGCTCGACGGCTTCGGGGTTCATGCTCTTCGGCATGGCGCTGATCTTCGGCGCGAGCGGCTCGGTGATGCTCGCCGATTTCGTCAGTCCCGCCCTGGCAAGCAATCCATTGTTTGCCATGGGTGCGGGCATGTTCTTCGTCGGAATCGCGTTTAAGCTAAGCTTGGTGCCGTTTCACACGTGGACGCCCGACGTATACGAAGGCGCTCCCCTCCCGGTAACGGCCTTTATGAGCGTTGCCACCAAAGCGGCGACGATCGCGGTGCTCGCGCGCTTCATCTATGCCGCCCTGCCGTCGTCGATCGGCGGCGCGCTGCTGCTGCCGATTTGGATACTGGCCGGCATCTCGATGATCGCCGGCAACGTCGGCATGCTGGCGCAGCACGACCTCAAGCGTCTGATCGCGTATTCGGGTATCGCGCAGGTCGGGTACATCCTGACGGCGCTCGCCGGGGGGACGCCGCTGGGGCTTCGGTACGCGATTTACTACCTGACGGCGTACGCCTTTATGAACTTGGGGGCGTTCGCCGTCGCAGCGGCGCTCTCGACCGAAGACGAGCAAGGATCGCGGCTGGTCAACTATCGCGGCCTCGGACGGCGACGGCCGTTCCTCGCCGCGGCGATGACGTTCTTCCTGTTGGCGATGGCGGGGCTGCCGCCGACGGCAGGCTTCCTCGGAAAGATTCTGATTCTGTCGACGGGGGTGAGCTCCGGGTTCGTCTGGCTGGCCGCCCTCTTGATCGCCGGTACGGCTATCTCGCTCTACGCCTACGCCAAAGTGGTGCGGGCGATGTACGAGCGCGGCGAGCACCGCACGCACGACGCCCATCCCTTCGTGCCGCTGGCTTGGGCGAGCGCGGCGATCTGCGTCGCAGTCGTGCTGGTCATGACGTTCTACCCCCTCACGCCAAGCAACATTTTGCCCTTAGTGAAGTAGGGCCCCGGGGTCACGCCCGAGCGACTTTCGGCGTTATACTAAAGGTGAGCATGCGACGCGCGCTGGGTCTCGCGCTGTTGGCCTTCGCCCTACTGGCGACGGGACGTCCCGCCGTGGCCGATCCGGTGAAGGTAGAGACCAATCCCGACGTCATTTTCGCCCCGAAGTTTGCCTCGGATCCGCAGGGCGCCATAAGGCGCGCGCGCGAGAAAATTGCGGCGGGCGATCTCAACGGCGCCGTCTCCCAACTCGAAACGTACGTCAACGCGCACCCCGAAGAAAGCCAACCGCTGCGCTTTTTGGGCGATCTCTACTACCGGCAAGGGAAGCTCGACAAGGCCGAGTTCGTCTATCAGCGTCTGCTGCATTCCAATCCGCGCGATAAAGAGACGCACAACCGGCTGGGCGTCGTGTACGCGACCGAAAACCGCATCGACGATGCGATCGTGCAGTTCAATTCGGCGCTTCCGGGGACGGATTCGGTGAAGGATCTCGTCGCGATGCACGCGCGCAAGGGCGATCTGCCGATGTATCGCTCCGAGATGGAGGCGCTGGCGCGGTCGCAACCGACGGACGCGGCGATTCAGGCCGAAGTCGGCCAGATTTACTCGACGATTCATCAGCCGGGCGAGGCGATGATGTACTACATGCGCGCGCTCGACTCCGATCCGACGTCGCTGACCGCAATCAACGGACTGGGTTTGTCATATCTCGACACGCACGCCTATCGCGACGCCGAAAACCAGTTCAAGCACTGCCTCCAAATCGATCCCACGAACTACACGTGCGAGAACAACCTCGGTGCGGCGTACCTGCAGATGTCGCAGTTCGACTCGGCGACGCCCGTGTTGACGCGCGCGCATCAGATGCAACCGGAGCGACCCGAGGCGCTCGTAAATTTCGGATATCTCGCCGACGCGCGCGACGATTGGAAGCGCGCCGTGAACTTTTACGTGCAGGCGACGGTCGTGGGACCGTACTTGCCCGAGGCTTACGTCGACCTCGGGATCGACTACGAACATAACGGTCTCTATCCGCTCGCGCAGTCGGCGCTGCTCAAAGGCGCCGCGGCCGCGCCGCAAGACGGGCGCATTCGGTACCTGCTGGCGGTAGCGTACGCGGCGCAGGGCCAGAAGCCGCTGGCGATCGCGCAGCTCAAGATCGCCGAACAGTCGCTCGATCCGGACGTTGCGCGTATCGCGCAAGAGGAGCGCACGAGGCTCTCGACGAGCTCGGTACCGCAGCTTTAGGCGCGAGCGATACAGTCGATCTCGATGAGCGCGCCGCGCGGTAACGCCGCGACCGCAACCGTCGAGCGTGCCGGCTTGCCCATATCGAAGTACTTTTCGTACACCTTGTTCACCGCCGCGAAGTCGTTCATGTCGACGAGAAAGAGCGTCGTCTTGACGACGTCGGCAAAGCTGTAGCCGGCGGCGCACAGCACCGCTCCGAGATTCTCGATCGCGCGCTCGGCTTGGGCGGTCACGTCGCCGTCGATGAGTTCGCCGCTGTGCGGATCGAGCGCGATCTGACCGCTGCAATAGAGCTCGTGACCGGTCATCACGGCTTGGCTGTACGGACCAATCGGCTTGGGCGCGTGATGGGTTAAGACGTGCTCGTGCTTGCTCACGCGTGCGCCTCGTCGCGAACCATCGTGCCTTTGAACGCCATCGGCGGTTCGTCGATGCCGAAGTTCGAAGCGTAGAGTGCCGCGACGCGATCGAGCTCGTCTTTGGTGAGCGCCGGCGCGCCGGGCGCTTTTGCGAATTCGACGAGCTGCTCGCGATCGTAGATGTTCGGCAGCACCGTCATGACGCGCGGTTCGGCGAGCAGCCATTGGATGGCCGCTTGACCCAGCGTGCGATCCGGCCGCTCGAGAAAGCGCAGCTGCTCGACTTTCTTGACGCCGTTGACCAGCCACGCACGCGGACGATGACGGCGGTGGTCGTTGGCCGGGAAGACGGTGTCCTCGGTGTAGTGGCCTTCGAGCATGCCGCTGGAGTGCGGCACGCGGATCATGTAGCCGGTGTCGGCCCCCGAATCGTACGCGGCGCGAATCTGTTCGTCGCCCGGATGCTGCTCGAGGATGTTCCAGATGATTTGCAAGCTCGCGGCGTTGCGCTTTTCGACCGCGTCGACGCCTTCGTAAAGCCAGCCGATTGCCGGTCCGAGCGCTACCCCGTACATGCGGATCTTGCCTTCGCTCTTGAGCGACTCGAGCAGTTCCCACAGGGCGTCGTCTTCGACTTGCGCCATGCGCGCGTTGTGCATCTGATAGATGTCGACGTAATCGGTTTGCAGGCGCCGCAACGATTCTTCGAGCGCTTTGCGAACGAACGCCGGCGAGAAATCATGGGGCAGCTCGAACTGGCCGCGCCGCTGTTCGACGTTTTGCGGCGTGTAGAAATCGTACCCGAACTTCGTCGCGTACACGACCTCGTCGCGTCGTGAGGCGAACGCTTTGGCCAACTGCTCTTCGCTTCGGCCGTTTCCGTACGTGTCCGCGGCATCGAAGAACGTGATGCCGAGATCCAACGCTTCGCGCAGCATCGTCACGGCGTCGTCGTCGGTCTTTTCGCCCCACCAGCCCGTGGCGGTGGTCCACAGACCGAAGCCCACCTCGCTCACGGTCACGTCACTGTTGGGATACGTTCGGTAATTCATGCATAGCCTTTCGCCGGGCGGGCTTCGGTGCCCACCCCGCCTAACGTCTCTCGCACCATGGAGCGGACCGCCACTACCTTTTTAGGCGACCTGGAGCTGGTCGGGCGTTGGATCGACGAGTACTTCTCGCATCCCGAGCGCTTCCGCGTGCTTCCCGACGTTCGGCCGGGCGAGGTAGTGGCCGCCCTCCCCGCGGGCCCGCCCGAACAGCCCGAGCCGTTCGACCGCATCATGGACGACTTCGAGCGTATCATCGTCCCGGCGATAACGCACTGGAACCATCCGCGTTTCTTCGCATACTTTGCGACGAGCGCGGCACCCGTCGCGGTGATGGCCGAAGCCTTGTCGGCCGCCTTAGACGTGAAGGCGATGCTCTGGCGCACCTCGCCCGCCGCAACCGAACTCGAAGAAGTGACGATGCGCTGGCTCGGGCAGCTCCTCGGCCTGCCGAGTCACTGGACCGGAATTATTTACGACACGGCGTCAATCGGGGGATTTACCGCCCTGGCGGCGGCCCGCGAATCGTTGGACCTGGAAATCCGGCGGTACGGAATGACGGGGCGAAGCCTGCCGCAGCTGCGCGTTTACATTACGGAACACACGCACTCCCACATCGAAAAGGCCGCGATTGCGCTGGGCTTGGGACAAGATAACGTCGTTCGCATCGAATGCGACGGTGAGTTTCGCATGCGATCCGAGGCGCTCGACGCGGCGATCGAACGTGACGTTGCAGCGGGGATGCGTCCGATGGCCGTGGTCGCGACGGTCGGCACCACTTCGACGACCTCGATCGATCCGGTCCCGGCGATAGCGAAGGTTACGCGCAAGCACGGCGTCTGGCTGCACGTCGATGCCGCATACGCCGGTATGGCGGCGCTGGTGCCCGAGTTTGCGGGGTTGCTCGAGGGAGTCGATGAGGCCGACTCGCTCGTCGTCAACCCTCACAAGTGGATGTTCGTTCCAATGGATCTTTCAGCGCTGTTCGTCAAGGACGAATCGATCTTGCGCCGCGCCTTTAGCCTCGTGCCCGAATATCTCACCACGCCTGAAGGCGATGCCGTCAACTATATGGATTACGGACTGCAGCTGGGGCGCCGTTTCCGCGCGCTAAAACTGTGGTTCGTGCTGCGTTATATGGGTGCCGAAGGCATTCGCAATCGTCTGCGCGATCATATCGCGCTCGCGCAGGAGTTCGCGTCGTGGGTGCGAGCCGACGAGAGCTGGGAGATCCTTGCGCCGCACCCGCTTTCCGTCGTCTGTTTCCGCCACCGCGGCGTCGATAACGAGCGCTTGATGCATGCCGTCAACGAGACCGGCGAAATCTTCATTTCGCATACGAAGGTCGATGGAACGTACGCGCTGAGGCTGGCAATCGGCAATCTCCGCACGCAGCGCGAGGACATCGAGTTCGCGTGGAACCTGCTGCGCCGCGAGGCTGCAAAACTGTGACGAAGAAGCTGCAGGTTCTCGTCGAGGGGTCGCAAGAGGAAGCCGCGCGCGTTCGCGAGCGGCTCGATCCCAAGCAGTACGACGTCATTGCGGGACGCGAGCTTGCCCACCGGCTCGCGGCGAGCATCGACGAGCTCGAGCGGCAGCGCGCGAGCGTGCTCGAGCTCAATCAGCTCAAGAACGACCTCATCGCGGTGCTGGCGCACGATATCAAAGGACCGCTGACGTCGATTGCGGGCTTCGCTGAGCTGCTCGAAGAGGGTTATCTCGAAGGTCCGGGCGCCGTCGATGCGGCGCACACGATTCGCAGCAACGCGCAGCGCTTGGCAACGCTTGCCAGCGACGTGCTCGAGCTGTCCCGCATCGAGCACGGCGAGCTGGAAATCGCTGACGAGCGCGTCGATCTGATCGAACTGATGCGCAACGTCGTCGAGACGCACGTTGCCGAACGCAACGTGCACGTCGAGACGAAGTTGAAGGAAGCGCTCGTTCGCGGCGACGGCGACCGGCTGCGCCAAGTCTTCGACAATCTCATTCGCAACGCGATCAAATACTCGCCCGAAGGCAATCCCGTCGAGGTGACGGTCGAGCGCGCCGGCGAGAACTTCCGCGTGGAGGTGAGCGACCACGGTATCGGGATTCCGGCTGAGGACATCCCGCGGCTATTCGGAAGGTTCGCGCGCGCGTCGAACGCGCGGCGCGCCAAGATTGCGGGCACGGGCATCGGATTGTTCATCGTCAAGATGATCGTCGAGCGGCACGGCGGCTCCGTCGACGTGGTCAGCACGCTGGGCGAAGGCAGCAGGTTCGGCGCCGTGCTTCCGTCGTTCGAGGCGCGCGTCTCGCAAAAGCCGATGCGCGTCGCAATCGTTACCAAGGACACCGATCTTTCGCGCTTCGCCGCGTACGAGCTGCGCTCGCGGGGCTACCGCGTGCGGCAGTGTTCGGCGCTCGAAGACCTCGCGCACGTGGGCGACTTGCGCCCGGGCGACGTCGTGCTCGCCGATCCGGCGCTTGCAACCGCCGAAGAAATCGCGAAGTTTGCAGCGCCCGGTTCGGTTCGCGTCGTCGGGATCGGCGCGAGCAGCGGCACATGGGACGCGATTCTCCCGCGCCCGTTTCTAGCAGAAGATTTGATTCAAACCGTTTCGACGTAAGGGCAGTTTCGACCAATCGGCCTACAAACGGATCAGCGCGTACTCAATCTCGTCGCGCAGGACGCCCCGGATCGTGTCCGCGTCGCGATGCACCGCGATACGCCGGAACCCCAGTCTCTCCAGCAACGCGATCGAGCGGCAGTTGTCGGGATCGACCGATGCGCGGATTTCGCGCACCTGCAACGCCGTGCTGAGAAAATCGAGTAGACCGACCACAGCTTCATGCCCGTAACCGAGGCCCCAAAACGGCGCAAACAGCACGTACGCGATCTTCGCAGGCGCATTGACAGGCACGGTGGCCTGCACGTATCCGATGCAGCGGCCGACATCGAGGCATCGGATTGCCCAGTTCAGCCAACGTTCCGAGCCATCCGGCGATGTGCGCGATTCCAGGCTGCGCAATCTACTCCTCAAGCCTTTGAGGTCGCTCGGGGCGATCGATGGAACGAACTCGTAGAGCCGCTCGTCCCGCAGCCCGTCGAAGAGTTCGTCGGCATGCTCTTCAGTCAGCGCTTCGAGCCGCAAGCGCGGCGTGCGGAGTTCGCTCATCCCGTCGTCTTAGTACAGTCGCAAGTACGCGTCGCGCTCCCACGGATGCACCGCGCGGCGGTAGCGCTCGTATTCCGCGAGCTTTGCGTCGCGAAAGGCGTGGTAAAGATGATCGCCGAGCGACGCGCGCACGATCGGATCGCCGTCGAGCTCGGTAATCGCTTGGCGTAACGATTTCGGCAACGTGCCGATGCCGCGTTCGTGCCGGTCACGTTCGCTCAAGTCGTACGTCGAACCGACCAGCGCCGGACCAGGCAGCGTCGCTTTTGCTATTCCGTCGGCGGCCGCGCCGAACAACACGGCGAGCGCCAGATAGGGATTGCACGCTGGATCGGGGCTGCGCATCTCGACGCGCGGCGGATTCTGGCCGGGCGGCACGCGCACGAGGGCGTTTGCGCTGCGCTCCGACCAGACCGTGTAAATCGGCGCGTCCCACGCGGCCACCAACCGTTTGTACGAGTTCACCGTTGGATTGCAGATCGCGGTGGTTGCCGGCGCGTGGGCGAGCAGTCCGCCGACGACGTAGAGCGTCGTATCGGAATCGGTTTCGTCCGACAGCCGGAAATCGACGTGCAGGCCGTTGCCGGCACGGTCCTCGAGCGGTTTGGGCATGAACGTCGCGTCGAGTCCGTAACCGGCCGCGACGTGCTTGGCGATCGTACGCAAGGTCAGCGCGTTGTCGGCGGCGGCCAGCGGATCGTCGTGCAAGATGTCGATCTCGTGCTGTCCGGCGCCGTGTTCGTGGTGAGCCGAATAGATTCGCACCCCCATCGACTGCAGCGCGGCCACGATCGCGTTGCGCGCTTCCTCGCCGCGATCGTTTGCCGAGAAATCGAAGTACGAGCCGACGTCCGACGTTGCGGTCGACGCCGCTTCGCCCGGCCGCTTATCGAAGAGAAAGAACTCCATCTCCAGCCCGACGCTCACGCCGGCCAGCGGGGGAGCGCTTTCGATCGCGCGGCGCAGCGTCGTGCGGGGGCAGCCTTCGAACGGCGTGCCGTCGGGCATGGCGATATCGCAGATGAGCCGCGCTTCGAATCCGTCGGCGACGGGCCAGGGATAGACCGCGAAGGTGGACGGATCGGGGCGCAGCAGCATGTCGAGCTCTTCACCGCGCACGAAACCGTCGATCGAACCGCCGTCGAACGTAATGCGGCCGTCGAGCGCGAGCTCGAGCTGATCGACCGGAATCGAGACGTTCTTGCTCACGCCGAAGATGTCGGCGAAGACGAGCCGCACGAAACGGACGTTGCGCTCGCGCGCCAGCTTGAGAACGTTACGCGGAGTGGAGGACGACAATCGCTACCGCCAATCGAAGTGTGAGTTGATCGTGGGGACTTTCCAGCGAGCGTCCGCAGATCTCGCCGATTTGCCGCAAACGATAGAAGACCGTGTGACGATGAACGCTCAAGCGCTCTGCGGCCGTCTTGACGTTCTGTCCGACGGCAAAGTAGAGCGCGAGCGTGCGTTCCAGCTCGGTTTGGTGTTTTTCGTCGTACGCGCGCAGCGGTGCGAGCGTCGCACGTGCGAACTCCTGCAGACGGTTCGTATCGGCGCCTTGGTAGAGCATCGGATACGCGCCCAGCTCGTCGTACGCAACGACGCGTCCCGCACCGAAGACGCGGCGTCCGATCGCAAGCGCCGCTTCTGCACTCTCCACCCCGGCGTGCAGCGACAGCAGCGCTTCGGCACGACCGATGCCGCCCGAGATGCGCACGTGCGCTTTCTTCTTGGCGACGCTCTTGGGCAGCAAGGTCGCAGCCGTACGCGCGTTGCTCGCGTCGATTTCGCGCGTTGCCGGAACGAAGATCAGCAGTGCGGGACCGCGCTCGAGATAGCCGACGTCGCAATCGCCGCCGCCAAACGATTCCAGCGCGAGCGCGCGCACGTCGGCGGGAGCCAGTGCCTCGGCGGCGTCGGGTTCGGCTTCGGCTTCGATCGCGACGGTAACGTAGGCGGGTGCAATGGCGATGCCGCGCGCGGCGGCGTCATCGCGTGCGGCCGTTGTGTCGTGATAGACCCGGCCGATCAAACGTTCCCAGAACGTTCGCCGGCGTCCACGGCCGGTTTCGCCGTTGCGCGCCAACTCGACGGCAATTGCCGAAGCGGTCAGGCGCGCGAGGTGCCCGCTTTCGGAGCTGCACGAGAGCCACCCGACTTGAGCGTTTCCGGCCACGATCGGCACGGCTCGCTCGGGAGCGCTGCGAGCGCTCGACGGCAGCGGCCCCGTGCCGGCCGATGCGAGGTGACGCCACTGCGCGTCCTCGATCAGCACGCTGCCGCCGGTCGCCTCGGCGAGGTGCGCTGCGAGCGCTTTGGGTCCGCCGCCCGACGCCGCGACGCGCGCGAGCCCTTCGGCGAACTCCACGAGCTCTTCGGGAGTCATGCCGCGTCTTTCGGCGAAGAAACCAAAGGCTCTTCGCCATGAACATGTCCGACGTACACGCGGTCCTTGCGGCGCTCTATGCAGAGACGCCCGATGCCGTCGTGCTCTACGACCTGCGCGGCTACGTGCTGGCCGCCAACGACTCGGCGCTGGCGATGAGCGGCTATCGATTCGAAGAGCTGGCCGGAAAGAGCTATCGCGAGATGGTTGGCGCCGACGACGAGCGCGTCGAGGTGGCCGTCCGCACGGCGCTGGCAGGCGGCCGCGATCACTTCGAATGTGAGGCTCGGCGTAAGGACGGCCACGGCGTTCCCGTGGAGTGTTACGTCTTTCCGGCCCGCGATCGCAACGGGGCCATGGCCGGCATCTTCGTCCAAGCGCACGACATCGCCGACCTCAAGACCGCCGAAGAGTCGCTGGCCGTCAACCAACAGCGTTTTCGATCGCTCTTCGAGTTTCATCCGGACGGCATTTTGGAGCTCAAGAGCGACGGAAAGATTTCGCGCGTCAACGTTGCGTTCGAAAGCGAGACCGGATTCTACACCGAGCAGATCGTCGGCAAGCCGTGGGTCGAGCTGCTCGCGCCCGAGAAGCGCGATCTGGCCGACCGCGCGCTCGTGGCCGCGATGCGCGGCGAAGCCGTCGAACACGATTGCCTGCTGCTCGACCGGCTCGGCAATCGCATCGACGTCCAGCTCAAGCTCGTACCCGTGCACGTCCGCGATGAGATTGCCGGCGCGCACGCCGTCTTCAAGAACATTACCGCGCAGAAGACGGCCGAGCGGACCATCGCCGAGCAGGCCGAACGGGTCGCGCGTCTCTACATGGTTGCCGCGGCGCGAAGCGAATCGATCGACGATCAAATCGACGCGACCCTGCAGCTTGGCTTGGAACTGTTTCACTTCGACGCGGCGTACATCACGATTGTTCAAGGCGAACGCGTCGCGATTCGCAACTCCGTGGGGCAAGGCTCGCCGATTCCCAAAGGTGCCGTCTATCCGAACAGCGCCACGTTCTCACGGCATCTCACCGACGACCGCGAAATGCTCGTCATTCCCGATATCGGCGAGAGCCAATACCGCGAAGATCCGGCACGCGTTACGGCCGACTGGCGCTCGTACGTGGCCCTCCGGTTGACCGCGGGAACGCGCGTCTTCGGCGGGCTGGTCTTTGCCGGACTCAAACCGCTCGCGGAGATCGGTGCGAGCGACCGCGACTTGATCGCCCTGATGGGTCTCTTCGTGTCGGCGGCACTCGAACGCGCCGAGCACAGCGAGCATATCGAACAGCTCGCGTTCAACGACGTGCTCACGGGCTTGCCCAATCGCGTCCTGTTTGCCGACCGTATCACCAATACGATCGCCACCGCCAAACGCTACAACCGCGGCTTTGCGGTGATGTACCTCGATCTCGACCATTTCAAGACGATCAACGACACCCACGGGCACATCGTCGGCGACGAAGTGCTCAAAGCCGTCGCGGAGCGATTGCGCACGACGTTACGCGAAAGCGATACGGTGGCACGTTTCGGCGGCGACGAGTTCGTGATCCTGGAACCGGTGATCGATGGTCCAACCGACTCGGCCGACCTCGCGCGCAAGCTGCACAACGCCATGCAGCAGCCGGTCGTGGCCGGGGGTCATACGCACAACGTGCAAGTCAGCATCGGCATCGCGCTTTTCCCCAACGACGCGGCGACGATCGAGGGATTGATGGAAGCCGCCGACGGCGCGCTCTATCGTGCCAAACGCGAAGGCCGCAACCGCTGGTTCTTCGCGAACCAAGATCTCGCCCGCGAAGGCTTCAAACAAAAGAAGGCTTAGCTCTATCCCCCGAGGAGTTTGGGATAGAGCTGGCCGGTAACGTAGAGCACCGAGAGGCAGCCGATGACGACGACGGTCGTCCATCCGATGGCGTTGGCGAGCGGCGAGTTCGTGTGCGTACCCATGATCTGCTTGCGATTGACGATGATCAGCATGAGCACCAGCTCGGCAGGTAACAAAATACCCTGCAAATCCTGCGCGAAAAGAATCAGCTTGAGCAGATGTATGCCTGGGATCAAGACGACCGCGGCACCGAGGACGAGGCCGACCGCGAAGAGCGAGAAGAAGACCGGCGCTTCGGAAAATTTGCGGTTGATTGCCGCTTCGAACCCAAAGGCTTCGCAGACCACGTAGGCGGTCGAGAGCGGAAGGACGGTCGCGGTGAAGATGCCCGCGTTGAGAATGCCGAACGCAAAGATCGTCTCCGCCCATTTTCCGGCGAGCGGCCGCAGGGCTTCGGCGAAGTCCGACGCTTGCTGCGGCTGAAGGTTGGCGCCATGCTGATTGGCGATGAAGATCGTCGCCGCGTTCGCGATGATCATGAAGGCGGCGAGCGCGATTGCCAGCACCGAGCCGTTGACGACGTCGACTCGCGCAAGCGGCAGATCTTCGGGACGCAAATCTTTCTCGACCACAGCCGACTGTAAGTAGAACTGCATGTACGGCGAGATCGTCGTACCGATCAAGCCGACGACGGCGACCAGCCAGCCCGCGGTCTGTAAGTGAAACGTCGGAATCAAACCGTGTGCAACGTCGCCCCAATGCGGGTGGGCCAGCACGGCCGACGCGATGTACGTGAGATAGACGAGCGAGAATCCCACGAAGATGCGTTCGACGGTTTTGCTCTCCAAGCGCAACACGAGCAGAAAGACGAAGACCAACGCGCCCGGTATCGCAATATATCTCGAAACGCCGAAGATTTCCGAAGCGGCCGCAACGCCGGCGAACTCGGTGGCGGCAAGCAGCGTGTTGATGAGGAAGAGCGCAGCCATCGCGAGGAACGAGATGCGAACGCCGAATGTCTCGCGCATGAGCGAGGCGAGGCCTTTGCCCGTGATGCAGCCCATGCGCATCGCCATCTCTTGTACCACGATGAGCGCGATCGCCAGCGGCACCATGATCCAGATCAGGCTGTAGCCGAACTGCGCGCCCGCCGACGAGTACTGCGCGATGCCGCCGACGTCGTTGCCGGCCGACGCCGTGATAAAGCCCGGACCGAGAACGGCCGCAATCAGTAGCAGCGTTCGCGTGAACGAGCGCCGGCGCGGAGCCTCGACCACCGGTGTCAGGCTCCGACGGCGTGATGATGGTGACGCGCCATGAAGTGCGGCAGCTTCTTGGCTACGTCAGGCGGCATGATGGCGTCGATCGCGTCGTCGACGGTCACGATGCCGAGCATCTTTCCTTTATCGTCGACGACGGGCACCGCCAGAATGTCGTACTTGGCGATCGTCGCGGCGACGTCGACGGCGGGAGCGTCAGGGTGTACCGAAACGACGTCGGTATCCATGATGCGGTCGATAAATGCGGTCGGCAGCGCCAACAGCAACGTGCGCAGCGACAGCGTGCCGAGCAGCATGTCGTCCTTGTCGACCACATAGAGGTAGTAAATGAACTCCGACGTCGGCGCGATCTCGCGAATCTTGCGGATCGTCGCTTCGGTCGTGCGATGCGGATAGATCCACGTGTAGTCGGTGGTCATCAAGCCGCCCGCAGAGTCTTCAGCGTACTTGACGAGCTCGCGCAGCTCGTCGGCGGTGTACGCGTTCATCTCGGCCAGCAGCTCGGTCTGCTGATCCTCGGGAAGCTCGGCGAGCAGGTCGGCCGCGTCGTCGGCGTCCATCTCCTCGATGATGTCGGCGGCGCGTTCGGTACCGATGTCCTCGATGAGCGTCTTTTGCGTTTCGGCGTCGAGATGCTCGAACGCGTCGGCGGCGGTCTCGTCGTCGAGCTGCTGCACGACCGCGACGGCTTCGCGCGCGGACAGATCGCCGATGATTTCGGCGAGCTCCGACGGATGCAGGCGCGAGAGTTTACTCTCTTTGACGGCCAGCCGGACTTGGCTGGGATTTGGCTCGCGAATCGGCGAGACCGAATCCCACGCGATCATCGCGCGCGGTACGCGTTTGTAGATTGCCGGCGTAAAGCGCTTGCCGAACGAACGAAGGCCAAGCCGCCGCAATAGTCCCGCGACGCCGACGTCGGCCGCAACGACGCGCAGCCGGCCACCGGCATTGGCCACCTCGATATCGTTGATGCGCACGACCTTCCGGCCGTCGACGTCGACGATTTGCTTGTCGAGCAAGTCGGCGACCAGGTAGAGCTCCTCGCCCTCGGGCGGTGCCGGATCTTTGGGCGCCATGGTGAGCGCAACCGTACCGTCGCGATCGACGTCGACAACGGTCTCGATCGGGGCAAAGCGAGGCCCCTGCGCCGTCTTTACGACCAGGCCGTCGATATGTGGGAACGTGTCGTCGGGTTTTTTGACGAGAAAGTCGGTGACTTTACCGATGGGAAGGTCGTTGATCGTCGCGCGGCGCCCGACCAACTCCGAAATGAAACCCTCAGTAAACGCCATCTCACGCCTCCGTCGCAGCGAGCTTTGGCACCACGCACCGTAGACCCGAAGGTCAGCCGCGTTAGGCATCGCCTTGTCTCGGCGGAGCCTGGTGTACCCACTTGGCGTCTCTCGACGTTTCGGGGCAGCGGCCTATGTATCGCGTGGACGCCTCACCTAGCGAGGTTGTCAGCTTTTAGTATACACCAAAGATCCAGCAGGGCCATCGCCGCCATCCTTGGCGGGCGGGCCCTAGCCGCACCCATTGTCATCCTGAGCGTAGCGTCCAAAAGGACGCGAAGTCGAAGGGCATGGTGGCGCGGCGTAAATCTTTCGGCGAAAGTATTAATCGCGGGTCATCTATCCACTAAAAACCTATCCTCCACCCGATATCGTCGCCGCCGGTGCACCTTGCGCGGCTCCTAATCCAGAGAACGAGTTCAAAAGAAGTGCGGTGAGCTGGGTCGCGCTCACTTCCGTTTGAGCTAGTACGCTGTTTCCGACGCCGACGAGGATTTGTTGTTTCGTGAAATCGGTGACCGTCGCTCCGATATTGGCATCGCGGATGTTTGACGATGACGCGGTAAGATTGACGATCGTGACGTTGGCGTTGTCTGCATCCTGCTCCAACGCTACCGTCTGCGCACCGATCTGCGCACTGGCCGTAGTGATTTGCTCCAGAGCGTCATCGACTTTGAGTTCCCAGTAGCTCGCGTTGAGGTTGTTGCTGGAAACCACTCCGGATGTCTGCGTGTTCAGGGTACCCTCTTGTAGGGTCGTCAGCTGTTGCTGCGTGACGTCGATGCCTGAAATGTTGAGTGCGGTCGTGTTGATTTCCGGCAGACTGATGGAAACGGTCTGCCCTTCATCACCTCCATCGTTAACGGTGAGTGCGTTGCCTCCGGCCGCAGCCGTTTGCACTTCTTCGGTGAGAAATGCGACTTGAGCGCCGACGTCGGCGGCGGTGACGTTGCCGACTTTAATGTTCGGGAACAGCACGTTACCGCTGAATCCCGGTCCATATCCGGAGGGTGCGGGAACGCTTACGACTTGCGTTCCGGCATTCGTGTTGTATGCGAACGTATCCGAGAATATCGGCGTCGGCCCGAACGAGTTTCCTTGGACGCTGTACACGTCTTCTTTGATGAGCACTCCCGGACCGATATCCGCTTGCGTGTCCGGATCGATCATATTGGTGCTGGCCGAAATGATCGAGAACACCGCGTACGCTGGTACGAATGCGGCACCGATGAGATTGAGCGGCGTCAAGAACGCTGACGGATGTCCCGTTCCGGTGCCGTCGACTAGCGTATTGGTTCCAACGGCGCCGGTAGCCGGGTTCGGCGCGGGCGGCGTTTCGGAGATCGCTATGCCTTGAAGCGGTGCGGCGTGCAGAGGCCCTTGCGTGAACTGGCCTGTGAACAACTTCAACCCATTGAAGTTGGTGTCCGACGAGATCTTGTTGATCTCGAGGAGCAGCTGATTGATTTCCGATTGGATGTTCTGGAGGTCGTTTTGCGAGTTGATGTCCGAGTTCGACTCAACGATTAACGAGCGGACGCGCTGGAGGATGCTCGTGACGTTGCTGAGCGCACCTTCGGCGACGTTGAGGAGATTGTTCGCCGTTTGGACGTTGGTGACGGATTGCTGGAGGCCGGCTACCTTGTTTTCGAGCGATGCACCGATCGCGTAGCCGCTGGGATCGTCGGAAGCAGAACGGACGCGAAGGCCGCTGGCCAACGCGTTCACATCCGTGGCTAACCTATTTTGAGCGAGCGCCTCATTCTGCAGAATGAAGGACGCACTCCCCAGCACATCCATGAAGAAGGTCGTTTCCTCCGTGAAACTTCCCTAGTCCGGGTATCGGCCGAACCGCTGGAAAAGTTTGGGGAAATCCTCACCTACTCCCGTTAAGCAGGCGGCCCCGAGCGTCGAATTCCCTTAAGGAAAGGGTTGGTGCTTGGTCGGCCAAACGCTCCGCGGAATTGGTCTCGGCTTACTTCTCCTCGGCGGCTTGGGGCTGATCGCCCCGAGCTTGCCGGCGCATGCCCAAATTCTGGCACCCTTGGCCGCCATCGGTCAGGCGGTCCAGCGGATCGCTCAGGTCGATCAGAGCGCGCCGGAGGAGTCGCCCACCCCCATCCCGAGTCCGACGCCTACCCCGACCCTGGAATCGGTCCGCGGCGGACCGGTTCGCTTCAGCTTGGTCGGTGGCCTGACGGCGGGCACCCGGTACCAAAGCTCGACCACGGGGGGCGGCGGCGTGCTCTTCCCAGGCCCGAGCCCCTCTCCGTCGGCGACGCCGTTCGGTCTCCAAGGCGCGACGACCGACGCCGCGACCCAGTCGCTTTCGAATGCTTCGATGCTGGCCGAGGTCTCGCGCCGCACGGCTCTGAGCTCGACCGACGTCAAGGTTCCGCTCGGTTTGGGAAACAATGGGTCGCAGCTCGGCACCGTCCAAGCGCTCTACTCGACCCCCAAGTACTCGCTCGGCTACGGGGCGCAGCCGGTCAATCTCTTCGGCCAATTGCCGGCGGGCGGCACGCTGCGGGGCCCTTCCTTAATACTCCCGCTGGCATACGGCGACCAGACGTTCTACGAGGGCGCATCCACCGGCGCGGAGGGCGAGGTGCTCCGGCTCTTCGGCTATCGGCTGAGAGAAGAACGCGGAAACAGCTACTGGGAGGCCGGGGTTGCCAGCGGCGGCGGCCCGCTGACCGGAGAGGCGACGACGCTCCTTGGGGGCGCGGCGACGTCGTTCGGTCCGTTATCGGTCATTGGCGAAGCAGCCTGGCAGTCGCGAATCGATCCCGGACCCGACCAAGGTTCGCCCAAAGGCTACGCTGCGGCGTTCCGCGCCGATGACCAGCTGCCCGACAGCAGCATTTCCCTGTCGATCCGCCATATGCCCGACAGCTTCATTTCCTACGGCGTCGGCAGCGTCGAGCAAGACAACTACTTCGGCGCAAACTACCAGCTGACTGGACGAAGTTCGCAAGACCTTTTGGTCAACGCGAGCTGGGAGCAGTACGGCGATGCGGCTACGGGGGCTTCATTGCAGCGTCTCGGGCTGCTCAATTACAACGGACCGTGGATCTTGGGCAGCTACGGCGTCGGATTGCAGGCGCAAGAGCTTACATCGACGACGGCGGCGCCGCAATCCGTCGTCGGTGCGCTCCTGCAGAACTCGACGTCCAATCGCTTCATTACGCTCTTCACCTCGATGCAGTTTTTGCGGAATACCGCGGCCGATATCGGCGTCACCGCTTCGAGCGGCGTAAGCTTCGAACTCGAGCGTCAGCTCGGGTCCTTCAATGCCGGTTTCGGCGGCCAGTTCTTGCGCCAGACGAGCACGGCCGCTCCGCCGTCGCTGCAGGCGCTGGAATCGCTGAACATCTCGCGTCAATTCGGCAAAATGTCGCTAGGCATCGGCGATGCGTTCGCGCACACGATTAGCGGCGGTACCCCCGGAAGCGACGCACTTTCGCAGACGCCCAACATCACGGTAGGACGGCAGATATCGCCGGCGTTGTCCGTTTCCGTCAACTTCGGTATTCAGACGCTCAAAGACAGGCTCAATCCGTCGGCCGACGGACGTTCGCGCGTTTTCGGAGTGCAGATCAACTCGCCGTTCGCGTTCGGCAACGGTATCGTAAGCGGTCGCACCGATCCGCGTTTGCCGGCAACGATTATCGGGCGCGTGCAAACCGACTTGACGACGCTCAATCCCTCGCTAGCGGGCTTCGCGACGTCGGGCAGCACGAGCGGCGGTGTCGGCAATATTATCGTAACGCTCGACGATCGCTACGTGCAGCGCACCGATCTCACCGGCGGCTTTGAGTTCTCGTTCATTGCGCCCGGACAGCATCAGCTGCGCGTCGAGACCTCATCGGTTCCGCGTGGATTCACCGTCGACTCGCCGGTGCAGACCCTGAACTTGCAGGGCGGTCAGACCGCGCAAGTGCTCTTCCAACTCGGAAACTACGGCGGCATTCTGGGTCACGTTTACGGCCTCGATCCGGGGGGCAGCGAAGTGCCGCTCTCCAACGTCATGCTGCGCGTCGATCAAGGGGCGTACTCCCAGACCGACACGACCGGCGCGTACGGCTTCGGCCATCTCGGCGCGGGAACGCACGAGGTCACGATCGTCGCAAGCACGGTTCCCGCGTTCGTCACGTTCGATACCGCCGCAGAGAAACGCACGGTGGGCGTGCAGAACGGTCAATACACGACCGCGGACTTCCACGCCGAACCGCTCGGCTCGATCTCCGGTAAGATCGTCTATTCCTCCGACATGCAGCCGCTGGAAGGCGGCGTTCTCAACGCCTACGTCGTTGCCGAGCCCGGCGAGCACGCGGCCATCGACGAGGACGACGGAACCTTCGTCATCGACAACCTGCCGCCGGGGCAGTACACCGTTTCGGTCGACCCCGAGACGCTGGACACCGGGCTGGGTTCGCAGCCGGAGTCGATCGCCGTCGAGCTCAGCCCGCGCGAACACTACCAGGGCGTGGTCTTTTCGGTCGGGCGATTCGAAAAGAAGGTCGTCTTCTCGTTCCTTGGCAGCGGCGCGAAGGCGCCGAGCCTGGCCGGGCAGACGCTGCGGCTGAGCGAGAGCCGCTTGCCGCCCTACGGTACGGCCGACGTCATCGTTCCGGCCGGGGAGGCCGCCAAGGGCGTTTCGGTGACGGTGTTCGGTCGAACGAGGTCGCTGAAGTACGACAAGCGGGTCAATGGGTGGACGGGCCAAGTCGACGTGCCGCAAGGCCAAGCGGCGGGGCAGTATTCCGTGACGGCCGCGGTGGAGGAGGGGAGCGCTCCGGCACCCGCCACGCTCACCGTGGATCCGAAGATGCCGATCGCCATCGTCCAGCTCAGCCCCCCTACCGCGGCGCAGGGCGACTACGTCCGGGTCCGGGCCCGCTTCCTCGTGGACGCAAAGCAAGGCGACAAGATCCAGTGGGAGGACGGTCAGACGACTATCTTAGGCAAGCCGCTGAGCGGGCGCGTCTTTACATTTACCAAGGTCCTTTCTTTACGCCCCCTACACGGTGTCTTATTAACCGCGGCAGGCAGGCTACCGATAGAACTCTTGTAAACTCGCTTTCCCACTTAGCCAAGGATGGCGTCTTCGCGCATGGTGAAAAGGAAAATGAACGGAAAACGACTTCTTATTCTGGCGGCTTTTGGAGCACTGGCAACTGTTGCTATGCCCTCCGCCTTCGCCTCGACGGTAACCAACACGATCACCGTCAAGTGGAACACCCAAGCGATCTCTACGTTGCTGGTGACCACGAACTACAGTGCTACCGGAGCTCAACAGCTCACCGCGCCGGCAATCATCACGAATGCCAACGGTGGAACCGGAGCGTGCACCGCGGCCGGTGCCGGCTCCGAAGTCCTACAGGTTGCGAACTTCGGCGCCGTTACGCCGGACGGAACCACGAACTACACCGACTGTCTCTATAAGAACGGTGCCAACGCCTTCGTCGCGTCGTCGGACTCCAGCGGCTATGCGTTAGCCGTTGCCGGTACGACCCCGGCTTCGGGCGTTGCCAACCCGTACAAGCTGTGTCTGCTTCCCAATCCGGCGGCCGGCTGGACCGCGCCGGCGGCCGGCGGCGCCGTTGCAGTCGCACAGACGGTTCGCGTCGCTGCTCCGGCAGTCACGAACGCAACGGCTTGCAACGCCGTCGAATCCAACAAAGGCATCGACCTGGCGAACCTCGGCGGAACCGGCGGTACGATCCAACCTGCTACTTCGGGCGCAAATGCGACCACGTCCGGTGCCAACTACGGTGGCGACATCCTGTTGGGAATCCCGGCGCTCGCGTCGTCCGGTGCGCAGGCTGTAACGGTTACGTACACGCTGACGCTCAACTGAGGTTGGCGATCATCCCCGCACCGCTTCGCCGCGGGGCGGTTTGAAAGGCTCCGCGGCGAAGAGGCACGGCATGATGCAAACGAGACGAGGCATTCTTGCCGTCATCGGATTGGCGTTGCTTCTAGGGGCGCCGCGTCCGGCAAATACTGCCGGACTCGGATTGGAAGTGACGCCGGGTAAGCTCGAGATCTCGGTCCCCAGTGGGGCCACCTACAACATCCCAATCACGGTTCACAACTCGAGTTTTAGTCCGGTGCACGTGCAGGCGTCGATGGTCGACTTCAACGTCGGAATCGACGGAGCGTATCAGTTCCAGAAGGTGGGAACGCGCTCGAACTCGCTGATGAAGTACGCTGCGATCCGTCCGCGCGAATTCGACGTCGGACCGGGTGAATCGCAGCAAGTACAGCTCACGGTGCAGTTGCCTCAAGCTCCTAACCTTGCCGGCGAATATGCGGGAATCGTCTTCTTTCAGACTCGTCCGCCGCGTGCTAAAGGCTTGGCTCTCGCGTTCTCGGTTCGCGTCGCTTCGAAAATCTACGAAACGATTCCGGGAACGGTCAAGCTCGACGGCGCGATCGCCAAGATGACGGCGGCAGCGAGTCCGAGAGGCGAGACGTATCGCGTCGTCTTTAAGAATAACGGCAACACGCATCTGTACCTGCGGGGACAGTTGACGGTGCAAAAGGGAGGCGCGGTCGTCGATCAGCTGCCGATCGCAACCGGCGAGTTAGTCGAGCGCGGCGGCGAGCGGCTGCTGGAGGCCGTCGGGAAACGTTTGGATCCGGGATCGTATCAAGCGATTGCGACGATCGATTACGGCGGCAAAACGGAAACCGGCGGAGAGATTGCGTTCGACGTCCGTTAGGGCGGACGACTAACGCAAAACGGAAGTGCATGATAGGGAGGTAACCGTACCGGAACGCCCTCCGGACGGTCTTGGGAGTGTTGAACGGACGCAAAACTTACGACGGGAAAAGCTGGATGCTGGTGGGAGCGCTCTTTGCGCTGGCACTAGCGTTAACGGCAAACCCGAACGCGCTCGCCGCCAATCCCACCGCCCCAATTACGGTCAAGTGGAGCACGCAGGCGCTGGTCAGCATCAAGCTCTTCGTGAACTACGCAACGGGCTACGGTCAGATTCCGGCCACGATCGGCGCGCAGCCGGCGCCCACACACGGACCCGATGCTAACTGTCCCAATGGAACGCCGAGTGCCACCTGCTCGGTCGACTTCGGTAACGTCGTGACCGGCAAAAACTATGTCTATAGGTACGCAGTGCACCTCAACGTGGTCAGCACGTCGGCAACCGGTGTAAACGTTTACGGCGAGGGTGCCGCGGATTTCACGAACACCAGCGGCGGAACGATTCCGATTTCGTCTGCAGTGTACTGGCTGAACTCGACGAGTGGGTCGCCGGCCGACGCGAACACCGGCTTTTCGGCAGCGACGCCGTTCCTGCTTTCGAGCGGCATGGTAACCGGCGGCGGGAGCCCGAACACCGTGCCGTCCATTGCGTACACCACGTATCCCGCGCCGATTTCGTCGAGCAACGTGCTAGACTCCGATTTCTACTACGACTATCAACTGAAGGTGCCGTTTACGGCCACCTCGGGTCTATACTACGTTTGGATAGTCTACACGGTGTTAGCGAAATGATACGGCTGCGAGCGGCGTTTATAACGTTTGGTTTTTTAGCGCTGATTCCCATCATCGTAAGCGCCGCGTTTCAAACGCAGCGGGCGCAAATCGAAATAACCATCACGATCAACGTAACGCCGAATCCGCTCGGCTACGCGACGCCGGGTGCGGCGAGCGATACGTCGGGTCGCGTCATCGCGGCGAAGTTAAGGCTGAATCGCAGCGAGGCGGCGTCCGAATTTCACGCCGAAAGCCTGAGCTTTGCGAGTAACGTCGTCGCTCAGAATCAAGGCGCCGTCAAGGTGGAGGCGTCGGTTTCTCCAAATCCGTTGGGAACGCTGCTCTACAGTAATCAAACCGGCGTCATCATCAGTCAAGAGGCCGGCACGACCGTGGTGTATCCATGTGAATACACGGTCACGGCTTCGACCACGCAAGCCGCATGGACGCTCGACCACGGCTTATTCACGAATTTCATTCTCGGCGGCGGCAGCGCGTCGTTTGCAGGCGGCAACGTTGCCAATAACACCCATCTCGCGACCCCGAGGCCGACCGCTACGCCGTTCGTCGTGTACTCTGACGACGGCGGTACGTGGACCGCTGCCGCGACGGGAGCGCACGCCGAAACGTTCTGCGTCGATCTCACCGTTACGATTCCCATTGCGACGTCCGGAGGAACGTATAGCTCGAATGCAGTCTATACGTTGTTCTACTAATGTTGAATTCGTTCGGCCGTAGCGCTTGGATCGGCACCGCCTTCGCGTTTTTAGCGGCGGCGGCAACGGCACTCGGGCAAATGCACCCGGGCGGCAACGGTCATGCTCCGCCCGCCGCGCATCCAACGATGAGCGCGCCGCAACCGGTCGTGCATCCGATCGCGAGCATGCCGGGCGTGCCGGGTCCGGTTTCGCCAAACGACAATCGCTACGTGCACGGTGTGGCCCCCGGTTCGAAAGTGCCGTTGTCGCGGCTTCCGAAGCTGCCGCCTCGGACGATGATGAACACGCTCCTCCCGCGCCAAACGCTGCACGGCCGCCATTACCGCGTCCTCGGCGCTGCAGTCTTCAACCCCCAGCGGTTGGGTTCGGGAGCCAGCGCAGCGCGCAAGTTGCATCCTAACGCCGCCAACGGTTCGACGATTGAGTTTTGGGCGACGGCCGCTTCCTGCACGACCGCCGGAACCGTTGGTGCGCTCTACAACGTCGGCTGTGCGTTAGAGTGGCAGCCGGTGAATCTCGACAACTTCAGCAACACCGACAGCTATCAAGAGTATTACATTCCGTCCAACTCGACGACGGCGACCGCGATCGGTCCCAATAGCGCGCCGGCCGGCGCGGATAACGGCAGCATGCCGCCGCAGACGACGACGTTGAGCAGCACGGGCACGTGGACCTTCGGCGTCTACGACTCGACGGCGCAAGAATGGGTCGCCGTCAGCTACGCCAACGCCGGCAATACCTTCAGCATCGCCGTCTACCAAGATTCGTTCCATTTGAACCAGTCGTATCAGTTCGACGTGAGCTCGAGTTCGGCGGCGTACATTTATCTGACCGGACTGGCGCCGGCCGACTACTACGTCGTCTACGTAACGCGTACGGGCGATACGCCGAATTGCGTGATGATCGCGCCCAACACGTCGCCGACACCGATTCCCGGACCGACGCCCACCGGCGGAGCTTCGAACCTGATCTGCAACCCGGCAAACTCCACCGGCCAGCAAGCGCCGAACAACCAGTTGTCGGTAACGTGGGCGCTCAACAGCACGTTGGAAGCCGGCACGTATTCCATTGCCGTCTATGACTGCAGCACGCAGTGTAACAGCGGTGGGAGCGGTTCGCTGCTCGGACAAGTGCAAGTTTCGCTAACCGGCTCCGGCGGCGTGACGATCATTACCAAACCCGACGGTACCAACGCGAACCCGTCCCCAAATCCGCAGCCCGCAGCAACGGCCAATACGACCGTGGACTGGGACGGCACGACGGATCAATCCGACTCCGGTATCACGGGAAGCGCGGGTGCCAGCAAGCCGTTGACGAGCGGGCACTCCTACACGTGGACCTTGACCGACCCGCAAGGCCAGGTCATCGCCCTCGCTACGCCGGCGGCATTAGGCTCCGGAGTGACGACGGCGAGCCAAACGTTCCAGTTTGCCTCGGCCAACCTTGGCTTCCAACAGGCCACGACGCCGGCGCTGCCGGGCCAGTATCCCAGCAACATCTGGGCGATGCAGCTCTACGATCGGACGTCGAAGTCGGTCGTTGCTTCCCAAGCGTTCAAGATGCTGGGATATTCGACGTCGACACAGTTCATATTCCCCTCCGGTTCGGGAACCACGAGCACCTCGCTCACCATTCCAAACGCGCTCGGTACCGTTGCCGACTTGCGCTTTACCAATACCAGCAGCACCAGTTATCCGAACGCCGGCGATAGCCTCAGCGAAATCGAGTTCTCTACCGGTCCAAACTTCAACGACGACCATAGCGGCCACGGCGTCATCGCGCAGCTCAACGGCTGCGGCACGGCGAACTGCAGCGGCACGGCCACCGATTCCAACGGCAACACCTGGGACGTCACTTCGGCGTGCAGCTCGTTGACCAGTAATAACGCCGAATGCAATATTCTGCTGACGCCGGCGGTAGCGGGCACGACGCTGACGCCGGGCGCTTACGTAACCGTGGTCGGAATAAGCTGGACCAACACGAACGGCGGCAGCGGCTGCGGCAGCGCCTGCGAAGGCATCACGTCGGAGCTTCCCGTCAACGGCCTCACCTGGTCCAGTACCACGGGTACGGTGGCGTGGTCACCCGTCTACTTCGCGATCAGCCTGACGGACGCCGGAACGGTCAGCTTTGCGGTGGTCGGTTCGATCGATTGCCCGGCCAACTCGCGCAACCTCGCGACACCGCCGCCGTTTGTGGGAACGCACTGTTATCGGGATCGCTTCAATCACGCGGACTATAATAACAACTCACCGTTCACGGTAACCAATAGCAACGAGTCGATTTGGGCGTTCACCGTAACCAATGACGCGCTATCCAGCAACAACATCAGCGAGCTGTTGATCCAGCAACCGCCGCTGCTCGTGTCGCAAGGCGGTATCGCGGCGGTCGACTCCTTGAGCAGCGCGAACTGGCAGCTGCTGACGACTTGTCCGACCGGCTTCGGCTCGCAATATGCCTGTCTCCAGGCGAAGGGTTCCCACAAAATCGCGGCCGGCGGCAACGAAACGGTTTACGTCGACGCGAACTGGCCAAACCAAAGCTTCACGTATACCGACTTAGCGGTACTGGCATCGCAGACGCCGACGCCGAGCGACACGTTCGCCTTGACGGCGGCCGCGGGATCGAACACGACCGTCGACGGTGCGTACACGACGCTCGACAACCTTTCCATCGGCGCGTATTCCCTCAATAGCGCGTTGATGTCGGCGTACTTCTCGCCGACCTCCGTGAGCGTCAGTCAGGCGTCCACACCGCTAGGCATCGTCGTCTCGAATACGTCGACGGCGCAGGATCCCAATCCCGATTCGATCGACGCGTTGATTATCGAACAGTCGACCAATAAGAACTGGACGATCACGGGAACGCCGACCGTCAGCACTTCGGGCTGGAGTAATATCGGGACGAACAATCCTAGCGGCAATACCTTGGATTATTGGTTCGGACTGTGCGGTGGACAGTACGTTACAGCCGACGGTCCGCCGGCCTCGACGCCGCTGACGACGGTACAAACCGCGCTGCCGGAATGCACGCTGCCCGAATCCAACTCGCTCGCGCCGGGTCAGTCGATGACGATCAATATGAACGTCCTCAACTTCGGCAGCCCCAGCAGTCCGATCACGTTCACGCTGTACGCGCACGGCGCCAACGGTAACGGTTGGTCGGCTGCCAAGACGTTTAGCCTGCTGACGGCTTCCGAGACCGCAAGTATCGCGTTCTCCAAGGTCAACAGCACGACGATTTCCAGCCCCACCGTTCCGTCGGTCGGTGCCGGTCCAAACACGTACACGTACGCGATCAAGAACACGAGCAATAGTCAGAACATCAGCACGATCGTGATTACGCTGCCCGGTACGGATACGAGCGGCAACAACGCGACCGACTCGAGCGGGACCACCTGGACGCTGGTCGGGCCGATCAGTTCGACGATTACGGCCAGCCCCGCCGGCGTCAACTGTACGCCGAACACGAGTCCGGCGGCGACGTTCAGCGCGACGACCGCCGGCGCGAACGGACAAATTACGATCAACTGTACGAGCTTTACGCCGGGCACCACTCTGAGCGTGCAGTTCCAAGCCAACAACCCGCAGTCCCAGAGCGACAGCTATCTCTTCCCGGCGACTATCGACGGCAGCACGACCGGCGCCGGCGCGCTCTATCTCGGATCGAACCAAGTCTCGGTAGCGTTCTCGCTCGGCCTATCGCTCTCGGTCGACCCGTCGAACCCCACGAACGGCAAGGCGCATCCGGTTCCGGCGTGTTCGCCGGCGCAGTGTGCCTTCTCGGGCACGACTCTGGATTTCGGTAACATTGCCAACAGCAGTGCGGTGACTGGTACCGACGTCGTTGCGGCGAGCGTCATCTACACCGGCGCCACGTCGTCAGGTCATACGTGGTCGCTCTCCGTTTCGTCGAGCGTCAATCCGACGTGCACCGGCGGTACGTGTACGACGGCCAAGGAAATGTCCGTGGACGTCGACTCCACGGCATCGGGCAGCAACGCTAACGGCTGCGGGGCGATGACCTACGATCAAACGACGTTAGCTGCCGTACCCACTGTCGGAACGCTCTCACTGGCCACCGGTCCGGAGACGCAGTGCGGCTTCTCGTACGACGTGATCGATAACTACAAGATCAACGTCGGCACGGAGTCGATCACCGGCACGGTATCCACGGTAACCTACACGCTGATTGCCAACTAGCTCTTTTTCACAAACAACGTGCAGCAGGGATCGTCCTGCGGCAGTTGGCTCCAGCCGGCCAGCGTTTCCATCGCTTGTTCCAAGCGTCCGCCGTGCCATACGATCACGGCGTTGACGTCGTACGCGTCGAGCGTTTGCTGCCACTCCGGCCGCAACGCGGCAACCGTCGTGTAAGCGGCCCACACGTGCGGCGGGTACGGGTCGGCGCGGCCGTCGATGAATACGCGAACGTTCGGCTTCCCGAGCGCGAGCGCGCACCACGAATATTCCGCGCACAGCAGCCGGTGTTCGCCGGGACGCGCGGTCAGTGCGGCGACCGTGCGCGGCGGCGACGGCCAAGGAGTAAACATCGGCGGAGCGTGGTAGGCAATCCAGCCAAGAATCGGCGCGAGCACGATCGTCGAAACGAGGGCGAGCGCGCCGAGCGGACGGCGTTCGAGCGGATCGTCCCATCCCTCACCTACGCCGGTGGCGAGCGCGACCGGCACGGCCGCGACGATTGCAAAGAGGGCGATATTGCGGGCGGCGGCGACACCCCACGCAGCCATCAGCAGCGAGAGGACGAGGTCCCGCGGCCGCTCGCGCCACAAGCGGGGCATGCCGTAGAGCGTCAACAGGAGAAGCGGCAGAACGCCTGCGACGGTTTGCGTGCTCATCGAGATGGGCTGCCACTCGTTGATATAGTGTTTGATCGGACTGTCGAGCAGGCTGAAGGCGTAAAGGGGAAGGTGCCAGCCGAGCGGAGTGCATAGCGTCGCAAGCACGACCAGAGCGCATAGCAGCAGGCGTGAACGCACGCCGGGCTTACCCGGATGCTTCCATGCGTACGCGGCCGCGTCGATCCAGACGATGGGGATCGCGAGCATCACGCTGGCGTGGAGGTTGGCCCAGGCGACCGTAATCGGTAAGGCCCAGAAGACGGCGTTCCCCTCCTCGTCGAGTACGAGCAGCAAGAGCGCGAGCAGCGGCCACGCCAGCACTTGAGCCCGCAAGGCGAACGAGCTCTCGAGCACGATCCCGGCGAAAAGCAGTGCGGCGAGGGTCGAGTATAGCGAGGCGCCCCCGCGACGGCTGCGCACCGCGATCGCGGCGAGGGTGACAAAAAGCGCAATACCGGCAACGACCGATAGCGCCCAGAGCGCATTCGCGCGGAATACGAGGGCAACGAACGTTCCGAGCAGCCATTCTTGCGGTACCCATGGCGCTCCGACGGCGGTAAACGTGTCGGTGCCGAGCGCGTGCGGCAGCGCGCGATCGTTCAGAACGTACTCGCCGAGTTGGCGCTGCCAATAGAGATCGCCGTCGATGAACGGGTGGGCGATGTGGCTGCCGGTCAGGTACGCGCAAAAGAGCGCGATGACGATCAAAACCAGTCTCACGGGGACGGCTTCGTAAAAGCGCGTATTGCGGCCTCTATGGACCCCGTTACGTTTGCGCTCGACGTGGCGCACGAAGCCGGGCGCGAGCTGCTCGATCGGTTGAACCGACCCCGCGAGATCGCGGAGAAATCGCGCCGCGCCGATTTGGTGACCGACGCCGACGGTGCGAGCGAGCGTATCATCGTCGCGCGGCTGCGAGCTGCATATCCGGCGGCGACGATTCTTGCCGAGGAAAGCGGACGCCACGAGGGCGCGCCGGACGAACGCTGGATCGTCGATCCGCTCGACGGCACGACCAACTTCGCGCACGCGTATCCGCTCTTTTGCATTTCGATCGCGTACGAGCGCGGCGGCGAGCTGATTGCCGGCGTCGTGCACGCGCCGGCGATGGGGGAAACGTTTGCCGCCCAGCGCGGCGCCGGCGCGACCTTCAACGGGAGGGCAGTGACCGTCTCCGGCATCGAGCGCGTCGGCGACGCGATGACGTGCACCGGCTTTCATCCGGCCGACTACGACCGCAACGCGGCGTGCTTCGCGGCGGCGTCACGCCGAACGCAGGCGGTGCGCCGCGATGGCGCGGCAGCGCTCGATTTGGCGTACGTCGCGTGCGGGCGGTACGACGGATTCTGGGAGTTCGACTTGAGTCCGTGGGACGTCGCGGCTGGAACGCTGCTGGTGCGCGAAGCCGGCGGAACGGTGACTCGGATCGACGGATCGCCGGCGGCACTCGACGCGCGATCCATTCTTGCGACCAACGGCCGCATCCACGAAGAACTCCACGGCGTGCTCGCGAATGAACCCTAAGTGAAGGCACCGATGATTGCGCGCGTTCTCGGCATCGCGTTCTTGCTCGCGGGCATTCTGGGTTTTGTTCCGTACGTAACGGTGCCGGCGGATTTAACCGCGCAGTGGGTGACGCTCGGCGCCAACTACGGATTTCTCGGCGGCCTTTTCCCGGTCAACGTCGTTCACGACCTGATTCACGTGCTGTTCGGCGTTTGGGGACTCGCGGCATCGGGCAAGTTCGCGGCTTCCGTGCGTTACTGCCGCGCAATCGCGTGGATTTACGCCATACTAGTCGTGCTGGGAGCGATTCCGATCACCAACACGGTCTTCGGCATCGTGCCGATTTACGGTTTCGACGTGCTGTTGCACCTCGTCGTCGCGCTGCTGGCGTTCTACGGCGGATACGGCGCGGGGCGTTACGAGCCTACGCCGCTAGAGGCGCCCGCCGCGTCCACTCCCCCGCCCGTAGCTTGATCTGCGTCAGGATCGCGCGGAAACTCCACGCCGCGATCCAACCCAGCGGCACGCTGTAGAGACCGATGTGGAAGTGCTCGATGCCGGCCCATGCAAACGGGATCACGAGCGCGCTGCACATGATGCCCACGAACATCGAGAATTGGGTGTCGCCCGACGCGCGGATCGGGGCCATCGATACCATTGCCCAGCCTTTGATCGGCAAAGTGATCATGTGGAGCGCGAGCGGGAGCGCGGCCATGGTTGCTACCGTCGCATTGAGTGTGAAGACGAACGCGAGCGGCCACGCCAGGGCGGCTGCGACGACTCCCGCGCCGGCCGTTACCCTCAAGCCGAGCCGCTGCGCGCGAATTAAGAAGACTTGCGCGCCGGCCGGATCGCCCGCACCCAGCCGTTGACCGATAATGATCTGCGTGGCGCTTTGCAGCGGCTGCGGAATGACGAACGTGAGGTCCGAGACGACGTTGAGCGCACGGAACGCCGAAATAACGGTTGGCCCCAACGGCGCGAGCATCGCCACGACGAAAATGTCGGGCGCCATCACGCCCAGCAGAAAAACCGATTCGGGCAATCCCACTCGGGCGCACTGATACGCCAGGCGCAGCGGCGCGTCGAAAGAAGCGAAGATGCGATACGCCGGTTTGTAGGCAACGTAGACCAAAGCAAAGATCGCTGCAACCGTTTCGGAAAGCAGCGACGACACGCCGGCGCCTTCGATCCCGTAGGGGTGGTGCGTTCCCCACCCCAACGCCAGCACGAGCAGCAGGGGAATGTGTACCGCGTTGACCACGACGAGCACCAAGATGCCCAAGACGCGATTTCCCGCCGCGCTCAGGCCGACGATAATCGCACCCGAGACGATCATCGGAATCAGTGACGCGCAGCGCAGCGAGAGGTAGACTCCGCTCGCGTGCGCGCTCGCAAGGTTGCCCACCAGCGCGTGAATGGTCTGGGTACCGAGCGGGACGCTTATCCCAAAACAAACGACGCCCAGGAGCAGCGGCGTCAGTGCGCCGGCGCGCACGGTACGCGCGAAACCGTCGAGATCGTTGGCGCCGATGCGCTGCGCGGCGATGATGGACAGTCCGGTGAGGAATCCGTAGAGGCCGAATGCGACCGCAACGAAGACCGTCGTGGCGGCCGTCGCGCCGGCGAGCGCTACCGTACCGAGCGTGCCGATCGCAATCGTATCGACGATGCCCAGCAGCTGATCGCCCAGCATCTGCACGCCGACGGGAATGGAAAGGCGCCGAAACGCGGCGCCTACTCTGGTATGATCGACGATCATGGCGAGGGATTCAGCGTAGCGCGTCGAGTTCCGTGAAGAAGTTGTCGATCTCGGCGTCGGTCGTGTAGAAGTGCGGACTCACGCGAATGCCGCATCCGGGGCGGTAGTCGACGAAGACGCGGCGAGCGATCAGCTCGCGGCACACGGCGTCCGATCGGTCGAAGTCGATTCCGATCCAGCCGGTGCGGCGTTCGGGCTCCAGCGGCGTGTTCACTCGCAGACCGCGCTCGAGCGCCATCGAAGCGAGCTTGCTCGTAAGGCGCACGTTGTGCTCGCGAACGCGGGCGACGCCGACCTCGCGGATGAGATCGTGACCCGGCTTCGCGACGGCGTAGCCTGGTATCGTCGGCGTACCGGTAGCGAAGCGATACATCGACGGCGCGTGATCGATTGGTGCGGCTTCGAACGCGAACGGCCGTGCGTGAGCGAACCATCCCGTCACCGCCGGCCGAAAGTACTCGAGCAGCGACGGTTTGATGTAGATCCAGCCGCAGCCCGGTCCCCCGCACAGCCACTTGTGCGAGCCGCCCGTTACCATATCGAGGTCCCACTCGGTAACGTCGTACGGATAGATCCCCGTCGTCTGGTACGCGTCCACGCACAGCAAGGTGCCGTACTCGTGACAGTGGGCCTGAATCGCGCGAATGTCGGCGACCGCACCCGAGACGTAATACGCGTGCGAGAGCACGGCGATCGCGGTTTTCTCGGTAATGGCCGAAAGAATGCGATCGAGCGGAATCGAGCGGCCGTCGTCGCTCGGGATCACGCGCGTGACGGCGCCGAAGCGCTCCCATTCCTTCCAGACATACGTGAGCGACGGAAACTGCAGCGCTTCGTAGACGACTTCGTTGCGTTCGCGCCCGAAGCCGATGCAGCTCGCTATGGCGGCTTGCAGCACCGAGACGTTGGGCCCTAAGAAAATGCTGCCGGCAGGTGCGCCGATAATCGAGCCGATGCCGTCGGCGATCTCGGCGATGCGCGGAATCCACGCCTCCCACGCTTCGGGACCGTCGGCCGCCCATTCGTCCCAATACGTTTCGAGCGCGGCTTTCGCGCGCCACGGCGCGGCGCCCATCGAGTGACTGACGAGATACGTCGAGGTTCCCAGAATCGGAAACTGATCGCGATAGAGGGCTTGCGTTAACGCGCTATGCATATGTGCTGCTCGTCCCTAAAAGCGTGCGGACTTCCCATAACTCCGGGAAAAGTTTGTAGGCGAGCGTCGCCTGCAGATAGTCGACGCCCGGCGAACCTCCGGTCCCGCGCTTGTGGCCGATCATGCGTTCGACCATGCGCACGTGGCGTCCGCGCCACAGCAAGAGCCGCTCGTCGAACTCGATGAGCTCCTCGAGCAGCAAGTAGAGATCGTAATACTCGCCCTCTTCACCGCTGTAGATGCGGCGAAACGACTCGACGAGCGCTTCGGGCGTGTCGACGGCGAATCCGCGCCGCTGCAGTACCCCTTTGAGCTTGTCGTACAGCGACGGCTCGGCAGCGCGGCGCTCGAGCCGCGCGCGCTGCGCGTCGTCGAGCTCGACGTACTTGAGCACGTCGGTGCGGCGCAGACCGGAGAGAAACTCGACCTCGCGAAACTGGATCGACTGAAACCCGCTGGCCGGATTGAGGTTATCGCGAAACGCGTTGAACTCTTGCGGCGTCATCGTCTCGAGAATATCGACCTGCTGCTCGAGCAGCCGTTGAATCGTATGGATTCGCCGAAAATGCTTGGCGACGCGCAAGAGGTCGTCGCGGTCCATCGCCCGCATCGCGGCTTCGAGCTCGTGCAGCAGTTGCTTGAACCACAGTTCGTAGACCTGATGGATGATGATGAACAGCATTTCGTCGTGATGCGCCGGCTGCGACAGCGGCTGCTGAAGGTCCAAGAGCTGATTGACCTTGAGATAGGAACCGTACGAAAGGCGTTCGCTCATCGAAGCTATTGCACCGTTACGTTAAACGTCAGCGTTCTGACGGGCGGAGCGTTCGGCTCGAACGGCCGCCCGTAGGAGAAGTGGATTACCGTAGCGCCGCTGCGATTGGCGTGATAGATAAAAATCTGCTGCCCGCCGCCGCCAATCAATCCGTTACTCGGATTTTGATAGACGTTGCCTTCGTAGGCGAGAATCTTGCCGTCGTCGATCGCTTGCTTCCACGTATAGCCCGTCGCCTCGTTAGACGGCAGCGCGATGAAGAACTCCTCGCCGGCATCGACGGTCACCGGCTGGGAAGCGTCGGTAAACACCGGTGTATGCGGCGCCAACCCTAACAGTGCGAGAGCCGCTGTCATCCCGAGCGCAGCGAGCGTCAGCGAGCGAAGTCGAAGGGCAGGCGCACGTACCATTACGCTTCTCCAATGTGGGCGTACTGTTGGTCGATCGTACCGCGCAGCACGTGCCAAGCCATGAGATAATCCGCCGCGAGCGACGAAAGCGGGGCCCTAAACGTCTCGGGCTTGTTGCGCTCGATGACCGCGTGCGAAATCCAGGCGGGGCCGTAACCGGCTACGAGCGCCGCGGCTGCGAGCCAGGGTTTGCGCGTCGCCACGGACGCGGCAACCAGCGTCGTGGCGGCGAGCGTTCCCGCGACGTGCAAGGCGCGCGTCGTTGGGTGGCTGTGCGCCCGCAGATAGCGCGGCCAAAACTCTTGGAAGGACATGAGCTACGGGATACCCCGTGGGAGCGTCGAAATCCGGCCCCGGTCATGAACGTTTTGCGTTTGAGCTGGGCCGCTTGCGCCGCCGCGGTCGCGTTGGCTGCGTGCTCGGGCGGCCATCCGGGCGGTGCCCAGCCGTCGCCGAAAGCGACCAATCCGGTGAACTTCCCACTCTTCGACGGCGCCGAGGTGCTGTCGTCGCGAGCGTGGCACGAGACGATCTCGTCGCGTCCCGGCGTGGCCGACAGCGCGCTGCTCACGCAAGGTGCCGGTACCTACGACGGTCACGACGTCGTCGCCGGAACGCAGGCGCTAATGCCGTCGCTCGAAGCGTGGCTGCGCGATCTCGACGCGCATCCGCCCAGCGGATACACGTCGGCGGTGCGCGGCAACGGTATCGACGCGGTGCGCGACCACACGCGCGATCTCGGCATCGACTTTGCCGTCTTCGAGCGCCCCGAAAACGGCAAACAGCACGGCGTCGTCGTGCTCGCGGTCGATCCGCAGACGCTCGATCAGAAGGCGGGGCCGATGCTCGGCATGATCGGAAAGTTCAAACTGCTCCCCCAAACCCTGCGCGACTCGATCGACGGTCAGGCGAAGAAACAAACCGGTTTTTCCGTTACCGAGCTGACCAATCCGAACTCGCCGATCGGCGCAGCGATTCTAGCGCTCGATCAGCTGCGCGACTTCGGCGGGCGCGGCATCGTCATCATTGACGCCATTAAGCAGTAGCGAACCAGTTGAGTAACGGAACGGCTCGTTGGCGCGAGTACGGGCAATGGACGGTGCTCAACGCACTTTGGATTCCGCTGTCGTTCCAAGACGCGGCGCTCATGACGATCGCGGTGCCGGCCGCACTGCTCAAGCTCGCGCCCGCCCAGCACGTCGCCGCGCTCTCGGCGCTGGCAAGTATCGCGGCGTTTGCCGCGATGATCGTTCAGCCGTTTGCGGGCTGGTTGTCGGATCGGCTGCGGCGCGGCGGCGGCCAGCGCAAGATGTTCGTCGCGGCGGGACTAGCCGTCGACGTCGCGGCGCTGATCGCGGTTCCGTTTACCCATTCATTGTTTGCATTCAGCGCTTGCCTCGTTATCGCGGTTGCCGCCGCGAACGTCGCGTTGGCGGCGTATCAAGCGCTGCTGCCCGAGCTCGTCGAGCGAATCCATTGGGGGGCGGTCTCGGGCGTGCGGGGCGCGCTGACGCTCGTCGGTACGGTGCTGGGGCTGGCAATCGCCGGCAACGCTCCCGATCCGCACATCACGTTTATCGCTGCGGCCATCGCTCTTGCGATCTGTTCGCTGTCGCTGCTGGGCGTGCGCGAGGTCGAGTACGAAGAGCCCGGGCACGCGCACGTGCGCGACTGGCACGACTTCATGGTCGTCTTCGCCGCGCGCACTCTCGTCTTTTTCGGATTGGTGCTGCTGCAGACGTTCGTGCTCTTTTATTTCCACGACGTGCAGGGGCTGCCCAACGCTTCGGCGGGCACCGCGGTCGCTGCGTTCTGCACGATGCTGGGCGCTACCGGGTCGTCGATCTATCTCGGCATTCTCTCCGACCGCGCGCCGCGCAAGATCATCACGGCGATAGCCGGAGTTCCAATGGCGCTCGCGGCAATCGGCTTTGCAATCGCGCCGGCGCCGCAGTGGATTTTCTTGTACGCGTTTCTGTTCGGGATCGGTTTCGGCGGCGTTTTTTCCAGCGGCTGGGCGCTGGCGATGGACAGCATTCCGGCCATGCGCGACGTGGCGCGCGATCTCGGGCTGTGGGGCATCGCGACGAACCTGCCCAACGTGATCGCACCACAGATCGGCGGTTGGCTAATCGGCCTCTTTCACGGTACGCGCGACGGGTATCAAGCCGTCTTCGGGCTGGCGGGGTTTAGCTTCGCGCTGGCGTCGCTCTCGGTGCTGCGCGTCGGTCGTTATCCGATGTCGTCGATGTGGGGGATTCCCCTTCGCTTCGCCGCTATCGCTCCGACCTATTGGTGGAATCACACGGCCTGCCGCGTACGGCGCTTTGGAAGCCTTCCGCGCAAACGCGCGGCGAGCGTTCTTCTCGCTAACCATCAGCACGATCTCGAAGGGCAAGCGATCGTGGCCGACGCCTTTATGCGTGGTCCGTGGCGCCATCCCATCTACATGGTGAACTCGCGCCGGATGTTCGAGCCCGGATTCCTTGCCGTGCGGCTGCCCTTCGTGCGTTCGCTTCTGCGCAACTACAATGCCGCTCCGCTGTTCGGCGCACTCGGTATGATGCCGCTCGAGAACGAACTGAGCTCGCGCGAGATTTCGGCGCTGGCGTGGTCGATTCAGCGACGGCACGGTGCGCTGCCGCTGAGCGAGATCTTCGACGAAAAGACCGCGGCGCCGTTTGCGCCGGGGACGAAGACCGACGATCTGCTGCGCGCGGAAAACTTTGAACGATCGCACACGATCGTCAAGCTGAGCGCGCTGCGCGAGCCGTACCGCAAAGAGATTCTCGACGAGACCCGCGCCCTGGTTACCGAAGATTTACAGCGCATGGAGAACGTGGTGCGGCGTGGGGCGACGTTCTACATGACGCCCGAAGGGTTCTATTCGACCGACGGACGGCTAGGTCGAATAAAGGGCGTCTACGATCGATTGGCGCCGCATGCGACGGTCTATCTCGCGGGCGTCAGCTACGATCCGTTCGTCTCGAAGCGATTGTCGCTGCTGTACCGGATCGTTCGTCTCGACGATCGCGAACACTTAAAAGAGACGCTCGCGGCGATTCGTCCGGTGACGGCGAGCCATCTGCTGGGCGCGTGGCTCGAAGACCGCGCGCAGCCGTTTAGCGCGCAAGAGGCGATCGACGGCGTAACGGCGCGCCTGGGCGCCCTGCCGCCGCAACTTTTCGTCGATCCCGAGCTTCGGCGCAATCCCGCGCGTTTGGTGCGCGCCGCCCTTCCGTTGATGGTCGACTGGGGAATTCTGCGGCGCGACGGTGCCGCTTACGTCTTAAACGAGACGCGGGGTCACCCGCAGTTCCCGAAGGTGCAGGACATTATCGCCTATCAGGCGCGCTTCTTGGAAGAAACGATCGCCAACGCCGCTTACTCGACGACGATCACCGTCGAGTAAGTCAGATCGGCGCGCGCCGGCAGCCTGGGGCGCTGCTGCGTGTTGCCGGGCGGTCCGATGCCGAAATCGTCGTAATCGAAGCCGATGACCTGAACGTTGAGCAGATCGCCCTTGCAGAACGTCTTCGCACCGCCCTTACCGTAGTTTCCGAGATCGTCCGGAACGCGCAGCGTACCGCTCTTATCGAAGCGCAGGGTCGCAAAACCCAATCCGGTGTTGCACGGATTCGACGACGGCGCCGGCGGGACGTTCGCATCGATAATGTTCACGAGCGCTTGGTTCACGCCGCGCGGAAATCGAAGCGTCACGACCGCACCACCGCGATGGTCGGAATGCGCGGTGACGTTCGTAAAGCTCGGGAGCAGCGCCGGTCGAAACTCCGCGCTCGCCGTCTGCGTCGTCGCGCGGCCGTTTTGCGAGTACGTGACGGTTAGCGTGTACTTTCCGGCTGGGGGCAGCTTCTTGAAAGCGATCATATAGAAGCCTTCCGGCGAGCTCGACGGAATTTGCACGAGCGAGGAAAGCGCGCTTGCGGCCAGCGTCGTTGCCGGATAGGCCGGCGGTCCGCCGTAGAACGGCTCGGTGCCGCCGCCGAAGGTCAGTTTCGCCGCGACGTCGGCGAACTGCGGTTGAAACGGATAGAAGTTGATGCCGGCGCAGCTGCATCCCGGCGGTCCGATGCCGAAACCGTCGGCACCCGCTAAGACGCGCGTTTGCGTCGGCCCGACTTGAAATTGATTCGACGCCGCACCGATCGGAATCGCGGCTTTGCCGCTACCCGGATCCTTGGAGTGCTTGGGACCTTGCAATCCGAGCGGCCCGGTTAACGTCGCAGTCGTAATCGGAATCGCCGTGTATCCCTGCGCGCCGCGAAATGTTTCCAGCAGGTTTACGCCTTGATTGAGTCCGCTGAGGTTGGCCGTGCCGAGCGATAGCTGCAGCGCGACGCTGCCGCTGCCGGGGGGCGGTCCGCTCGTAATCGGCGGCGTCGTGTTCGCCTGTCCCGTGGTGCAGGCGGTCAGCGCAAGCGCGAGCAGCGCGCCGCGTTTCATCACAACGTAAACCTCGTGAAGAGCGTGTACTGACGCCCAAAGCCCGACGGAATCGTGAAGTACGGTCCGGCCGGATACGCCTTGACCGCTCCTTGTAAACCGAGCACGGGATTTGCGCCGGAGCCCGGGCCGAACGCACCGTAGCCGTTATTGACGTAGCCGGGATTGTAGTACGGATAGTTGGCGTAGTTGCCCAGAACGTTCTGCAGTTCGAATCCGACGGTGACGCGCCCGTGCTCGAAGCTGCGCGCGACGAGCAGGTTGGCAAACAGCGCGCGATGCGTGAGCGCACCGTTGAGCGTCGCGCTGCAGCCGCCGCCGGTCGCGCCGATAATGTGCGGATGCTGCGGCGTTCCGGGCGACTGCGGATCGACGTAGTAACAGAACTGGCTGCCGAATCCGCCGTAGAGATTGGTATTCGGGACGAACATCGGCACGCCGTTGACGTAGACCGGATCCATCGCCCAAATACCGATCGGATAGCCGTTCTCGAAACGGAAGATCGGGTCGACCTCCCAGTCCTGGTGATGGTAGTCGAGCGTCAGCGCGCCGGTCAGCGGCGACAAGTACGGCGGATGAAACAGCGCGCCCGTGGCGAGCAGCGCCGGCTGCACCGACGGGCGAAACGCGTTGCTCGTCACGTAGTTGACGAACTGGTTGATGTACGTGGCGTTGAGCTGCACCGAGAGCCCTTGCGACACTTGGCGCGAAAGCTGAAACTCCAGGCCGGCGGTTTGCGCGGCGCCTTGGTTGGTCACCGAGATCGTTCCCGGAATGACCGCGCCTTGCCCGGTAACGGTAACCTGCTGGCTGTTGACGATCACGCCGTAGTCGCGCCGGTCGAAAAACGTGAGCTTCAATCCCACGTCGTGCGCGAATGCGTGCTCGAACGAGAAGTCGTAGCTGTCGGATTGCTGCGGCCGGGAGAAGCTGACCGGATTGACGCCGAAACCCTGCCACCACGCGTTGACGAGCTCGTCGTAGTAGTTCGGACACGCTGCGTGAAAGCCGGCGCTGGGGCCGCCGCAAATCGAAAGCGTGGCGGGATACTGCTTGTATCCCAGCGGCGGCGTGTACTCGGAAACGAGTTGAAAGAGCGGCGCGAACGTCGCCGCGTGTCCGTAACCGGCCCGCAGCACCGTGTCGCGTTTGCGCCCGATGGTCCACGTCGCGTAGGCGCGCGGATCGAGCGCGTTGGCCTCGTACGTGCCGGCCGCGGTGGGCACCGTTTGGCGATCGTAGCGCACGCCGGCCTGCAGCATCAAACGATCGGTGGCGTTCCAGTTGTCGGTTGCGTAGAACGACGTCCGGTACATGTCGTTGTCGATCGTCTCGTTAAACGCCGGATAGCGCTTGCCGTAGAAGACGCCGGGCGTTCCGGCGGAGCCTGAGGTCGCGGCCAAGTACGGATCGGCGGGAAGAAAGTCGGCGATCGTCGGCCCGGCGAAGACGAACGTGGGCGAGACGACGTATCCAAGCAAGTTGGCGCGCGAGAAGCGCGAGTCGACGCCGGCCGAGAGCAAATGGTTGTTGCCGATGACTTGCTGGAGGTCGACGGCGTACCCCGTGTTCTGCGTCGCACGCGTGACGTCGTTGTCGGAAAACCCGATCGACGGTAATCCGTAGCCGAAAAGCACGTTGTTGGGATCGTTGAAATCGTCGACGACGTCGTTCTGCGTGCGGTAGACGCGGGCGTTGAGATAGGTGCGGGAGCTCAAGTTGCGCGAGTACGCGATCTTCATCAGATCGTACGTCGTCACTTCGTTGGGAACCGCGCCGATCGGCTGATTGGGCGCGCTCTGTCCGGGAAAGAACGGCATCAGCCCGAGCGTGTCTTTTTGCGACAGCGAGGAGTTGGTGGCGTTCAGGTTGAGAATTGGAATGCCGAACTTTTGCGCTTCGACGCCCAGCAGCTGCGGCGTCGCAGCGTAGATTTGCTGGTACGCGGCCTGACCGGTGTAAAACGGGTAGGTCTGCGGATCGATGCCGTAACCGCCGGTTTCTTTGTTTGCGCCCCACACGCCCCAGAGTTGTATCGTATTGGCATCGTCGCGGCCGAAGTGAATGAGCCCGTTGACGACCGTGTCGTTGGTGGTCTCGAACTGTACTTGTCCGACGGTGTCGGGGAAGGACGTCGACGATCCGCCGTAGGTGTTGCCGTACGGCGGCGCCGTGACGCCGCCGAAGTCGCGTCCGTAGCGGCCGCTCACAAACAGCGAGTAACGTTTGTTCGGAGTCGCCGTACCGAACTCGAAGTCGAGATTGTGCTCGAACGCCGGTCCGCCGCCTTCGAACTGCACGAAACCGCTCGACGGATAGCTCCCCGCCTTGGTGACGATGTTGACGAATCCCGAACCCGAGCCGCCCTTGCTTGCGTCGCCGGGGCCGGCCGTTAGGTCGACCGCCTGCGAGCCGTTGAGAATGGTGTTGTTGATGAAGTAGCCGGTAATCGGATCGGTGGCGTCGATGCCGTCGAGCTGATAGCCGATTTGGTTCGCGAGACCGCCGCGTATCGCGGCGAAACCTCCGACCAATCCGCTGCCCGACGAGCCGCCGACGAGCGTTGAACCCGGGAGCGTGTTGAGCAGCTGCGCTTCGTTATCGAACGCCGGTAAGCCGCCGAGTTGCGATTGTTCGTGCGGCGTGACCACGTATACGTCGACGGGCTGATGCGCTTGCACCGGAAACGATGCGGAATGCGTCGTCACGCGCGCGATCTCGCGCAGCGTCTCGCGCTCAAGCGCGACGTCGATGGTCAGGTTCGAATCTTGCGTGATCGTGACTCCGGCTTCGTGGAACGCGCGATAGCCTTTGACGTTCGCGTCGAGCGCGTACGTGTCGGGAATGATGCCGACGATCGAGTAGAACCCGTGCGCGTCGGTAACGGCCTTGTAGCTTCCCGAGGGTGCGGTGATCGTCACCGCGACACCCGCCAACGGCCTGCGGTCGACCGAGTCGAAGGTAAGCCCGTGCATTGACCCGACCGTCGCAGCGGGGACTCGCGCCATCATTGCGGCGGCAATTAGCAATGTCACCCTGAGCGTAGCGCCGTAGGCGCGAAGTCGAAGGGTCATACCGGCAGTTTGCCGCCGGCGAGCGCTCGCCCCTTGCGCTCGAAGGCAACCAGCGCTAGGCGGGCGCCGCCCGGCGTCGCCCCCTTGACCCGGCCGTCGGCTCCCACCACCCGGTGTGCCGGCACGAAGAGCGCGATGGGCGTGCGCCCCATTGCCATTGCGACGCCGCGGTGTGCCAGCGGCCGGCCGATCGCGCGCGCCACGTCGGCGTACGAAACGAACTCGCCGAACGAAAGCCCCGCGACGCATTCCCACACGGCTTGCGAAAACGGCGTTCCGTCAAACTTCAACGGAAGATCGAAGCGGCGCAACCGCCGCGCGAAGTAGGCGCGCACTTGCGACGCCGCTTCGGCCAGCAGCGGATCTGCCGTGCGCCGCGCGGCCGGGGGGCGCTTACTTCGCACGAATCGCGCGGCAACGATGGCGCCTTGCTCGCTTTCTATCTCGAGAGCGAACCGTAAAGGTGTGAGTATCGTTAAACCCATAGGTATGGACGCCGCGGCATGCTAAAATGCTCCTCTGCGGGAGGCCCGTTTTTGATTGGTTTGATCGTACGCGCCGTTGCCATTTCGTGCATTGGTGCGTTGGCCGCCTGTTCCGGAGCGCTTCCGGGGCGGGGTATTCTCGCGCCTAACTCCGAGGGGCTCGGTCCCGACGACGGTTACTATCCGCTCGCGAGCGCCGCCGCGATGCGTCCGGTGTGCCCGCCCGCCGAGGCGCCCGGCGAGATGCGCTGTTTTGCGTGGATGCGCACCGATCTGCACCCGCAAGCGCAGTATGGGAAAGGCATTCCCAAAGGCGTCGGGTACACGCCCGCGCAGATCGCCGACGCGTATGGTCTCGATACGAGCAAAGGCGGCGGTCAGACCGTCGCGATCGTCGACGCGTTCGGCGACGACACGGCGGAATCGGATCTTGCGACGTATCGCCAAGCCGCGGGTCTACCGCCGTGCACGATCGACAACAGATGCTTGCGCATCCTCAACGAAGACGGACAGCCGTCGCCGCTTCCGCCGCAGCCGAAGACGTCGTCAAATACAATCGGATGGGCGTTTGAAGAAACGCTCGATCTCGACGCGGTATCCGCTGCGTGTCCGAAGTGCAAGATCGTGCTGCTGCAGGCGAGCAAACAGTACAGCAACTCGCTGTATAGAGCCGCCGCGACGGCGGCGCGTTTGGGAGCCAACGTCATCACCAACTCCTACGGCGGCGGGGAAGCGCTGCCGGCGGCGCCCAAGGCGTTCGAGCAGCCCGGGCACGTGTACGTCGCGAGCGCCGGCGACTACGGCGGCGGTGCCAGCTACTACAGCGGTGTGAACTACGGCGGTCCGCAAATGCCGTGCGCCTACGCCAACGTCGTGTGCGTCGGCGGCACGCGGCTAACGCACAAGAACGGAAAATGGCATCAAGTCGTGTGGAACGATCTTGCCGACGGCTCGTGCGGCAGCGGCTCGTCATCGTGCGGAGCAACGGGAAGCGGCTGCAGCCAGATTGTTCACAAGCCGTCGTGGCAAACCGACAAAGGCTGTACGTGGCGCAGCGAAACCGATATCGCCGCGACCGCGAGTCCGTTCGCGCCGTTTGCCATCTATAGCGCGCTCTTCAAGAAGCTCTACGGTTCGGGATGGCAGCCGTTCGGTGGAACGAGCCTCTCCGCGCCGTTGATCGCCGGTATGTTCGCGCTCGCCGGAAACGCTTCGACGCGCCATGGCGCCAAGGAGATTTGGCAGAAGCACGGCGCGCTCAACGACGTCGTCAAAGGAACGAACATCGATCCTCCCCTCACCGGTGCGTGCGCGTCGAGCGCTACGTACATCTGCGTCGCCGGCCCCGGTTACGACGGACCGAGCGGCTGGGGCACACCCAACGGAACAGGAGATCTCTAATGCAGCGCCGTTTGCTCGCGCTCGCCATTCTCGTTGCGATGACCGCGTGTTCGGGACACTCGTCCGGCGGCGGCATGCTGCCGTCGACGCCCGAGAGTACGACGCTCGCACAGCCGATCGACGATCTCGACGCCGGATTGACGCCCGCCAACGGCTACTATCCGATGACGACGCCCAGCGCCGCGCGGCCGATGTGTCCGCCGTCGCCGCGCCATACGTTTCGCTGCTTCGGCTGGATCCGCACCGATCTCGTCGCGGTTGCGCGAGGCGACGGAGTTCCAGCCAATGTCGGCTACACGCCGTCCGAAATTCAGTCGGCGTACGGTCTCGACGTCAGCCGGGGTCGCGGTCAAACGGTCGCGATCGTCGACGCATACGGTTACCGGGCAGCGGCGACGGATTTAGCGGCGTACCGAAAAGCCGCGAAGCTGCCGCCGTGTACCACCGCCAACGGCTGCTTAAAAATTCTCAATCAGTTCGGCGCAACGGCACCGTTGCCGGCGCAGCCGCCATCGACGGGTATCGGCTGGCTGTACGAACAGTCGACCGATCTCGACGCCGTTTCCGCCGCGTGTCCGCTGTGTCACATCACGCTGGTCGAGGCAACCAATGCGCAAACGCTTTCCACGGCGGTTGGGGCGGCGCTACGCCGGAGCCACATCGTGAGCATGTCGTGGGGCGGCCCCGAGTCGGGACAGTCGCCGAACTCCGGCCTGCCGTCGCACGGTTACGCTCTCGTCGCCAGCGCCGGCGATTTCGGGGGCGGGGGCTTGCAGCAGGCCGGCGGACCCGCCAATCGGGGCGGCCCGCAGATTCCGTGCTCGTGGGCGACGGTCGTGTGCGTCGGCGGAACGCGTCTAACGCACAGCGGAGCCGCGTGGACCGAGACCGTCTGGAACGACGAAGCCTTTCGCCAGTGCGGCAGCGGCACGGCGCCGTGCGGTGCGACCGGGAGCGGGTGCAGCCGGATCGTTCCCAAGCCGGCCTGGCAGCACGACGTAGGCTGCCGCATGCGGTCGTCGGTGGACGTCTCCGCCGACGCGTCGGTCCGCACACCGTTTGCGGTCTATAACTCGAACTTTAGAAGCCCTTCCACGCCGTCTCCGTGGGCGGGCATCGGCGGAACGAGCCTGGCAGCCCCGTTGATCGCGGCGGCATTTGCCTTGGCGGGCAACGTCGCCAGCCGGCATGGCGCGATGGAGCTGTGGCAGAAACACAACGCCCTGCGCGACGTCGTCACAGGCAGCAACGTGTACCTGCCCGTTACCGGGCCGTGCGCGTCGAGCGTCCCCTACATCTGCGTCGCCCGCAGCGGCTACGATGGTCCGACGGGCTGGGGAAGTCCCAAGGGCACGTCAAACTTCTAAGAGCTACTCCCGGAGGTACACACAGTGAGGCGTTTTCTCATTGTCGCCATGGCTGCCGTAGCAGCGGCGGCGCTGGCGGCGTGCAGTCACTCGTCGCTCCAGCAATCGCTCATACCGTCGGCGCCGAACGCGCAAGTTCCGAGCGCGGTTTCGGAATTTACTCCGATGAATCAAGAAGAACTTCGAGTGATGGAAGTGCCGAGGTATCGCGCGTGCCCCGCGGCGGCGCGCGGTCACTTTGAGTGTTATGCGATTCTGAGCGCGGCCTCTCTGGATGCGACGCTGCCGCGATCTTCGTCGTGCCAGCACGAGCCGGGCTGCTACGAGGCGTCCGATTTGCAGGCAGCCTACGGCGTGACGAGCGCGGCGCAAACGGGCGGCAAGGGCGTGACCGTTGCCGTCGTCGATGCATTCGGCTATAAGGGCGGCTATAAGGGCGCGGCTAGGGATCTTGGTTTGTACCGAAAGTTGTCCGGTTTGCCTGCGTGCGGTAAGGGCTGCTTCAAGATCGTGAATCAAAGCGGCGGAGCAAAGTTACCCCCGGCGGCCTCGGGGTCTAACGCCGGCTGGATGGCCGAACAAATGCTCGACATCGACATGGTGTCGGCAATGTGTCCAAACTGCAACATCCTGCTCGTGCAAGTCAATTCAACGCAAGACATGGATCTCGTGGCCGGCGTAACCGCCGCTCTGAAGACGGCCACGATCGTCAGCAACTCCTGGGGTGGGGCCGAGTTTCTGCCGACCTACCCGACGTTCGATTCGCACCCGGGCAAAGTTATTACGGCAAGTGCGGGTGACGACGGCGCGGGCGCGCCGGTGAGCCAGGGCGGCAACAGTCCCGAATCGCAGCCATGTGGATTCGCCGGCGTCGTTTGCGTCGGCGGAACGTCGCTGATGGTCAGCAACGGCGTGTATCAAGGCGAGAAAGTGTGGCAAGATTTTCGCGTTACGAACAGCAGCGGGACGCAAAACTACGGCGCGACCGGAAGCGGCTGCTCCGCCATGGTTGCCAAACCGTCGTGGCAAAAGGATAAGGGTTGCAAGAAGCGCTCGGCGGTCGATATTTCCGCCAACGGGGATCCCGGCACGGGCGTCGTGATAGCCTGTACTCCGTGTGCGGCACTCTATCACTTTCCGAACGCGTATATTATCGGCATCGGCGGCACCAGTGAAAGTTCGCCGATAATCGCGGGTATGTACGCGCTCGCCGGTAACGCGGGATCGCTATCGAGCGCTCCTCAAAGGATCTGGACGAGTTCCAAGAGCAGCTTCCACGACATCACCAGCGGATTCAACGATTCGGGTAAGCTCAATCCCCCGCTGCAAAGCGGCGACACCCGAACCGGACTCATCTGCAAGAAAGCGATCGCGTATATCTGCAAAGCAGGCCCGGGCTACGACGGTCCGAGCGGCTGGGGTTCGCCCAAGGGTCTCGGCGCGCTCTAAGCGATGATTCGAACGGCGACGTTCGCCGTCGCGATGACGATGGGGCTGCTCGCGGTGTGTGCCGCGGCAGCCCCATCGCGCGACGGAGCGTCGATCGTCGACTCCGGATCGACCAATACGGCCGGCTACACGATCGACGTCTGGTCCGACGGCAGCGCGTCGGTCACGTATCAAAATCGCACGAATGCGGCGGCTTCACCCAAGTCGTTTACCGTCTCGCCCTCGCTGGCCGCCCGGTTTTTTGCCGCCCTCAAAGCGGCGCGTGCCGGCAAACCGCGAGTCGAACCGTGCATGAAGAGCGCCTCATTTGGAACCTCCACGCACGTGCGATGGCACGGCTGGACCTCTCCGGATCTCGACTGTCCGCCGAGCGATAAGCTGACGTCGGCCATCGTCGACGACGTCAACGCGATTAGTGCGGCCGGCAAGGTCGCGGTACCGGTACGCGGCGGCATGTTTCCCGGCGGTCCGCCGCGGGTGATCGTCAGTCCTTTGCCGACATAATAGCTCGTGGACGACCGCATCGCGCTCAGCATCGTCATTCCGGCGTATAAAGAAGCGCATAAAATCGCCGCGGACGTCGAAGCCGCCGACGCGTTTTTAGCCACGAACCACATCGGCGGCGAAATCATTCTCGTCGACGACGGATCTCCCGACGGCACGGCACAAACGGCACGCGACCTGCAGCGCAGCTATTCGGTGCTGCGCGTCGTTTCCTACCAACGCAATCGCGGAAAGGGACACGCGATTGCCGTCGGCATGGCTCAGGCGCGCGGCGACTTCGTCATGTTTGCCGACGCGGGCTTGTGCGTGCCCTACGACGTAGCGGTGATCGGCCTCAAGATGCTCGAGCTGGATATGTGCGACATCGCTCACGGCTCGCGGCGCATGCGCGGCAGCATCGTTAAGGCGCAGCCGTTTTACCGCCGATTGGGCTCGCAGATCTTTCGGATGCTCGTGTATACGGTGGTCGGTATTCCGTCCTCCATTTCGGACACGCAATGCGGCTTCAAGATCTACCGGAGGCCGATCGCGCAGCACCTGTTCGGACAGATCGTCACCGACGGCTTCATGTTCGACATTGAAGTCATCTTGCGCGCGCTCAAGGAAGGGCATCGGATCTTGGAGTTTCCCGTCCTTTGGAGCAACGACGCCGACACGCGTTTTAATCCCGGCAGCGGCTCGCTGCGCAATCTCAAGGAACTCGCCCACATTCGTTGGGCGCTTACGATGGAGCGCGGCGCGCCGTCGCAGCGCGAAGCGGTCGTTGTCGACGAAGTGGCCTAAGGTGCTTGCGCCGTTGACGGCGGAGCAGGAGCGCATCAGCAACGAGTTCATGCGCGAGTGGCTCGAGGAGCTTCGGCAGCACTACTCGATCGCCGAGCGATTCAGTCACGGTTATCCCGTTACCGTTTCCGATTTTCCGTTCGTTTCGACGCTCGAAGTCGGTGCGGGCCTGGGCGAGCATCTGCACTACGAGACCTTGAGCGCCGAACAGTTGCGCAACTACACGGCGATCGACCTTCGTGCGAACATCGTCGAGGCGCTGCGGGCGGCGCTTCCCCAAATACGCGTGCTGCAGGCCGACTGTCAAGAACCGATGGCGATTGCCGCCGGGTCGATCGACCGCATTCTGGCCATCCACGTTCTCGAGCATCTTCCGAATCTGCCGGCGGCGGTCGAAGAGCTGCACCGCGTCTGCGTCAAGCCGGCCGGGCGGCTGATCGTCGTGATTCCCTGCGAGGGCGGCTTCGCGTACTCGCTCGCGCGCAAGATCTCCGCCGAACGATTCTACAAGCGGCGGTTCGGCGGTTCGTACAAGTGGCTCTATTCCCGCGAGCACATCAACCTTCCACACGAAGTTCTCACCGAGCTCGAGCGATACTTTACCGTCGAGCGCCGCTCGTATTTTCCGCTGCCGTTCTTACCGGCAACGACGATGAACCTCTGCATCGGCCTGCGCCTGAAACCGAGGTAACGTGGATCTCAAAAACAAGAAAGACGCGAAGAAAATCTTGGCGGCGGACGTCGAGCGTTTGGCCGAGCTGCACGATCTCTTCGCGACGCAAACCAATCGCGCGCTGCTCATCGTTCTGCAGGGCATGGATACGGCCGGCAAGGACGGCGTCATCAAGCACGTGATGTGCGGAATGAACCCGCAAGGCGTTAACGTCTACGGCTTCCGTAAGCCTTCGGAAGAGGAAGAGCGCCACGATTTCTTGTGGCGGGAAAGTAAGGTATTGCCGGAACGCGGGCGCGTCGCCATTTTCAACGGGTCGTATTACGAGGAAGTCCTGGTCGTTCGCGTCGAGCAGGACCTTTTGAAAGAGGAGAGCGCGACCAATGGCCATCGCGTGTGGGAGCATCGCTACGAGGATATCAATGCGTTCGAACGCCACCTGACGCGCTGCGGCACGATCGTGCTGAAGTTCTTCCTGAATCTGTCGAAGGAAGAGCAGCGCGAACGCCTGCTGGCGCGCTTGGAAACGCCGGACAAAATGTGGAAGGCGTCGGACGCCGATCTCGCGGGGCACGCGAAGTGGGACGCCTACGCGCACGCGTACCGGCAAATGCTCGAACACACCAACACCGAGTGGGCGCCGTGGCACGTTATCCCGGCCGATCGTAAGTGGCTTGCTCGCGCACTGATCGGACGCACGATCGTCGAGAGGCTCGAGTCCTTAAAACTTACATATCCCGCGATCCCGCCCGAGCGGCGCAAGCGCTACGGCGAGCTGGCCGCGCAGCTCAAAGCCGAGGAGTAAGTTCTTTTCGAACGTCTGGGGTAAGGTCGACGCCGCCGGATGAAGGGGCACGCTGATAGATGACGACGCTCATGTCGCGTCTTCGCGCGACCTGTGAAGCGTCGTTGCGGATTTGCGTGAGGATCGCATCGTAGAGCTGCCGGCGTGCCGCCTGCAGCGCGGCGATGCGGGCGTCGGTATCGGCGCGCGAGGTATGCTCGACGGTTTGCAGTTGGGCGAAGCGGCCGTGCAGGTCGTTCCCGGCGTTGGCGATCGCGTTGCCGATGCCGGCGGCCGCGCCGGGATCGTAACCGCGAAGGGCGGCGGCCTCGGGCGGGAGCGATTCGGCAAGCTGCGTGCGCTGTGCGACGTTCAATGTCGTCGAGCGGGCAACGGTCGCGGCCATGCGCGCGTCGTCGGCGCTCTCTTGCGCGCGCAGTTGCGCGGCGTAGGCACCGAGCTGTGCGTCGTCGGAGCGCTTGCGTTGGGCCACGGCACTGACGACGCTCGCATCGAGCGCGGCGATTTTCGCGCCTAGTACCTTTTGATTCGACCTATCGAGATGCAAATTGCGCAGTTTCGTCGCCAGGATGAGCCGTTGACCGGCGTGCGCCTTCTCGAGATCGAAGGCGAGCGTTGACTCCTTTTCCCGGAACTGTTGCGCGCGCGCCGCAAGCGCGTGCTGCGTTCGTTGCGCCATGGCGGCGCGATAGGCGGCGAGCGTGGCTTGTCCGGACCGCGCGGCGCCGCTGCGATACGACGCAGTGTCGTTCGCGGGAATCCGTTGCGACTGCATTCCGGAGAGATACGCCTGTTCGCGCGATCGATATGCGGCGCCGTTGGCCCCACTCATGGACTGTGCGCGGCGATTGGCATTCGTCGTCGAGGCCCTCATCGCATCGGCATCTTTACGCACCGATGCGGCGATCGTCCGCAGCCCCGCGACGTGTTCCGTCGAGCGCATCGCCGCGATTTCGCGGTCGTACTGCGATAGCACTGGATAGAGCGGATGCTGCGTGACGAGCTTGGCAACGTCGACGTATCCAACGCCGGCGGCGAGCAGCAGTATCAGTGCGATCATGGGAATTTGTGCACCCAGGAGAGGTCCATGCCGTTGGTGCCGGACCCCGCCGCAATCGCGGTCATCGGATTAAGGTTGAGCGCGTCCAGACCCACCACCGACGGCTGCTGCGCAGCGCCCGCGATGCCGGTCAGCGACGGACCGGACGTGCTGTACATACGCATGCGGATGCCGGTCGCAATGCTCGGGTGCGCTTCGAGCGCGACCGCCTGTTCCTTTGGATTGCCGAAGCTTTCGTTGAACGTCGCCGTGAGATTCTTCCCGAAGGCTTTGGCCGCGTTGAGTCCCAGTCCGGTTTGCAGATCGTTGGTGATTTGCAGATCGGTGAACCCGAGCGACGATCCGAGCGACGCCGAGAGCGGTTCGAGCAGCTGGCGCGTGAAGACCGTATTGACTTGCGAGCGGGCCAGACCGGCCGCGGCCCCGCCCATCGAGAACCCGCCGCTGGCGGTTTGACCCGACGAGACGCCGCGCACGGCACCGATGCGATTGACGCCGATGAGCAATCCGAGAATCTGCTCGCGGTCGTAGTTCGGATCGGACTCGAGTTGGAGGTTCATGTCGGAAACCGGCCCGGTCACCTGCATGCGGATCGCCGTCGCGGGATCGGGAATGTACGTCGTCGCAACCGCGTTCACGTAGGGATTGATGCCGCTGCCGCCCGGCTCTAAACGCACGCTCGCGCGCTGCACCGTGAACGTATGATAGAAGTCGACCGTGCCGCCGGTCGCGTTGAACGCACCCGCCAACACCGGACGCGCGAGCGTTCCCGACAGTGTTAAATCGCCGGCTCCGCCGACGTCGACGTTGCTGCTTTGAATGCGCACGTCGGGTCCGGCCTTCACCTTGAAGTCGTTGAAGGCGACCGCCGGAAGCTTAGGCGGAGGCTTCTTCGCCGAGTTGGGATTGAAGAACATCGTCGGCGAAATTCGCGCGCTCGATACGTCGACGTTGCCGGCGATTTCGATTGGTTTGCCGTCGCTGCGCGCGACCGAGATATCACTATCGATGTTGCCTTGGAACCCCAATGGCACCTCGAGGTGCGCGTTCTCGGCGCGCTGGTGCAGCGTAAAGGCGATGTCGCGCAGCGATCGCCAACTGCGCACGCTAGCCGTTCCGTCGGCCGCGACCGAGCCGCCGCCGACGTCGCCGTGCATGCCCTCGAGCGCGACGCGCGTGCCTTCGAAGCGCAGCGTCCCCTTGACGTTCTTGATCGGCGCGCGCTCGATCGGACCGATGAACGCGCCGTTGGCCAGTGTCAGCGCGCCGGCGAGCGACGGAGCCGCCGCCGTACCGCCCGCGCGCACCGTGCCGTCAATCCGGCCGCCGACGTGGGTGCCCTTCGGGAACGCGTCACTGATGTCGACGCCTTCGAGATCTTGCACCGTTAAGGTCGCGGCGATCGGGCCGCGTCCCGGCGCGATGCCGTGCGCCCAAACGTGCAGCGGTGCCGTGGCCGCCAGCAGCACGCGACCCTTTTTGAAATCGGCCTCCCCGCCGGTGACGGCAACGGTTCGTCGCGTTGCGGCGACGCGCGCCTTCGCGCGCTCGACCGTGAACTTTCCATACCGCAGCGAGCTCACCGCGACGTCGTCGACGAGCCGCGGGTCGGCAAGCGTGCCGCCGACCGCGAGCGTCGAGTCGAGGCTGCCGCTCAGATCGTATACTCTGCCGGTCACGTTTTTCGCGAGCGCGCCGAGATTGGGACTCCTGGTGTGCGCGACGATCGCAAACGCGTCGTTCTCGTGCAGTCCGAACGTGCCCGCGACGTTGGTCGTCAGATCGGGCAGCTGCAGCACCGCCGAATCGACGCGTCCGCGACCGTTGTCGATTGACGCGGCGACCACGAATCGTTCGATCTGCATGCGTCCGGCCGTGCCGCCGAAAACGGCTGCCCGTAAGCGTCCGGCGACGTCGGGATAGCGGCCGGAGACGTTTGCGTCGGCGTCGAGCTTGCCCGTCACCGGTACGTTCATGCCGAGCATCGGCAGCCACGTTGCGAGATCGGCGTGCCGCACCGTCGCGACGACCTTCATGCCCGGATCGACGTGCGCCGCGACGACGCCGGTGGGTCCGCCGAACGACGCGTCGGCGGCAATCGCACCGCGGGAATCGTGCCAGCGCGCGTTGACGGTGCCCAGCGCGATGCGGCGGTAACGCGCGTCGGTGAAATGTGCCGTTCCGGTCGATGCGACGACCGTTTTACCGGCGGTGGTTGCATCGAGCGCCACGCTGCCGTTGCCGGCGAACATGTCGCCGGCGTCGAAGTAATCGTTGAAGTCGGCGAGATTCGCGCGCGGTGCGCTGACCGCGACGCGCATCGCGCCGGGGCTCGTCGCGCCGGAGAAACCGATCGCCGTGTCGCCGACGACCACGCGCCCGTCTCCCAGCGACATCGCGCTGGTCGAACCTGCGATCGTCGCGCTCAAGTTCCGAAACGCCAAACCGTTGACGGAGCCTTCGGGAGCGTCGACGGTTCCCTCGACGGACGGGTTCGACGCCGTACCGGTAACGCGCACATCGGCATTTACGCTGCCTTCAATAGGGACGGGAAGACGCGCGTTTGCCGCTGCAACGAGCGCGGCGGCGTCGGCCGATTCCACGTGCGCGTCGAGATCGTAGTGCGGCGTCGCACCGGAACCCATGATGCCGGCGATCGTTCCGTCCGCCGTCACGAACGCAGGACCGACTTGCGCCAGCGTGTCGCGAATCGCGAGCGTACCGTTGGCAAACGCGATCGAGGCCGCACCGTTGACGGCGTAGTTGTCGTATCGCTCGCCCGCGATGTAGGTCGATGCAGCCAGACGCGGAGCGCGCAGCGTTCCGCCCAGCGACGCGACGACCTGCGACCGCGCGCCCTGACGCACCGCGGTCCCGTTGAGATTTCCGTCAAGTGACTGGCCGCGCAATGCGATAATGCCGTGTGCGTCGATTGCGCCGACGCTGCCCGCGGCGAACCGATGCGCGTCGAGCACGGCAACGTCGCGATCGTTCGGACGATCGATGGCGGCGCGAACGTACAGGTCGCGGCCGTTGCCTTGCGACACGACGATCGGCCCGATCGAACCCGTGCCGTTGGCCGCGACGTCGAACGTGCCGGCCAGCGATTCGCCGGCGCCGGCGCCGGTGATAACGCCGCGCGTCGCGATACGTTTGGGATCGTCGGCGGTTGCCAGCGCGAGCGCGTCGAGCGACAGCCCCGGCACAATCTTCGCGCCGAAGGGAATCGCGCTCGACGGAACGGCGGCGCCGGCCAGCATCTCGATCGCGCCGGCGCGCCGCTGCATCGCCACGCGGCCGCGCGCGTCGAACGCGATGCCGTCGTAAGTCGAGGAGAAGTGCGCGATGTCGGCTTCCTGACCGTCGAAGGCGACGAGACCGTCGGTGCGTTCTACCGTTCTCCCCGCGTAGGTTGCGTGCGGCGAGCGAATGGAGATCCACTCGAGCGGTTTGGAAACGAAGCCTTCGGCCAGCACGCTAAACGCGACCGGTCCGCTCATCGGCAGGCGCGACGCTTGCGCGAACGCGCCGCGCAGCTGAGCCAGATCGGCGCTTCCCTCAATGGCGAGCCGCGCTTGTACGCCGTTCCGTAAGAACGCGCCGCCCCGCACGACGACCGGGATGCCGGCCAAGGTCGCGTCGAGCCGGGCGATCGAAAGGCCGCCTTCGTCAACGTCGAGGCGCCCGCGCACGTTGTCGACCGGTTTGGTGAGGCCGCCGATTGCGATGCGTGCGCCGGCCAACTGCGCCGTCGCCGCGATATGCGACTGCGTCGCGCCGCTTTCCGGAACGTCGAAGACGCGCGCGTCGACACCTTGTAAGTGTCCCGCCGCAACGTGCAGGCTCGGCGAACTCAACGCGAAGTCGACGGCGCCGGCAATCGGTACGTAGGCCGCGGTCCAACGCTGCAATCCGTAACCGCTGCGCGCGTCGACGCGGCCCGTTCCGCGAATCGGATAGAGCTCGCCCGCGCGTTCTCCGTAGTTCAACGAAACGCGGTAGCGCGAAAGGGCGGTCTGATCGAAGGTGCCGGCGGCCTGGAAGTCGCGTACGTACAGATGGCGCTGATGCGGATCGACGCGTCCTTCATCGATCACGTCGACCGAACCGTCGCGAATCGACGCGGCGGCGCGCAGCGGCGCTTGCCGGCGTTTGGGTCCCGAGGGAAGCTTTGGAATCGGCACGTTGTAGCTTCCGTCGGCGTGCCGAATTACGACGATCTGCGGTTTGACGATCTCGAGCGAGGTCAACCCGTAAAGGCGGCTCCCGGCGAGGAGCGCGTGCAAGTCGTAGCCGACCGACGCGCTCTCGGCGCGAGCGATCGGTTCGCCCCGCGGCGAGGTCACGACGAGGTTCGAAAACCGGGCTTCGTGCAGGGTGATCGACGACGCGCCGAAGGCGACATCCATGTGCACGAACGCGCGCGCCGCCGCCACAATTGCGATGCGAGCGAGGGCCTGCCGCTGAGCGAACGCAACTCCGGCCAGAAGGACCACCACGCTGAGCGCCACCGCCAGCCACCGGATGTGCGCGTGCTTCATCGAACAAGGTGTTCCCTTACTCGATGCGTGCGTAGCAGCCGGGCGTGCATACGCTCTGCTCGGGGTCAAAGCTTGGCAATCTTTAGGGGTAAGGAGCCTCGGGGGGAGGTGAGGTCGAATCTTCCTCACAGTAGAGAAAGAAAGAGGAAATGCTATGGCCCGTCAGTTCCGGACGACCGCGCAGCACGCCGAACTTTCGGCGAACCTTGGAGCCGCCGCCAACGCGATGCGCTTCACCGTCAATCTTTCGCAAGACGTCGGAGATCAACTTCGCGACATTGCATTCGAGCATCGCGTCAGCGAAAGCTCCGTGATCGAAGTCGCGCTGCGGCAGCTTTTCCGTCGCGTCACTCCCGCCGCGCTCGGCACGTTTCTGCGTCAGAACGGCGCCTGTTTGCGGCGCCGTTCTTAGGTCGCTTAACGAAGCATGAGCTCGGCTCTAGCCGGCCTCGCGGCGGTACTGCGTGCCGTCCGCCGCGCATCCCAGCAACGCTCGAAGGTACCGGCGCTCGTAGCGGCCCTGAGCGACGGCAATCCATTGTTCGTAGGAAGCGTCATTCTGACGGCTTCCGCGCCGCGGCAGCAGTTCGTTGCCGTGGCCTCGACGATCGGTTCTGCGCGCGTGTGGAGCCGCTGGCCGCTAAGCCGTCTGTTCGCCGAAATGCGGCCACGCTGGATCGAGCATCCGCGTGCGGCGCAAGAAGCCATCGCCATTCCGTTTGAGTACGGTGAGTACGGTGAGTACGGTGAGTACGGTAGATATGTCGTCGTCTTAGCCCTCATGGAAGCGGGCCCGAAAAGCGACGAAGAGCGCGCGTACCTCGACGCGCTGCAAGAGCTGTCGGTGCGCCGCGCCGCCGCCGATTCCGACGTCTCTGCCGACGTGCCGCTGGCACCGGTCGATCCGCGCTTCGTCGGCTTTGCGCTCTGTCCCGCACTGCAAACGGCGATCGATGCGATGCTCTCGCGCCGCGGCTGGTCGATGCACGCGGTCGCCAACGCGCACGAGTTTCGCAACGCGATCGATCGGATTCGGCCCGATATGATGCTGTTCGACGCGGAGCACGTAGTCGATCCGTTTCGTGCGCTCGTCGAGCTGCACGCCAAGGCGCACAGCGAGCTTAAGGTCGTCGCCTTCGGCGACGACCCGCGCCGTTTGCAAGCGCAGGGCCTTATCGACGGAGCGATCTCGCACGACGCTGCCGAGTCCGAGGTCTTCGCTGCAATTAAGCGTTTCGTGCGAGGGATCCCGCAGCACCGCAAAAGCCGCGTGAACTCGATGCTGACGGCGGCCGAAGCGGCGCTGGCGACGGTGCGGACGCCCGCGGAGCTATCGAATGCGTCGGCAATGCACGCCGCGGACGTCATGCACGGCTGGGCCTGTACGCATCTGCTTTCCGAGGCGGGAGCGTTGTACGCCGCCGAGTATCCGCCGTCGCGCCGGCCTATCCTAAGCCACGTTCCGAAGGCATTCTTAAACGACGCGCCGCTCTTCCAGTTGGTCGCCGACGAGCGTTTTTACAACGAGATGTCCGATGACCGGCTTGTCTGGCGATCCTTGGAGCAGCTGGGTCCCGTTTCGACCGCCACGGTGCCGCTTCGTCACGGCGAACGCCGGCTCGGCGCTCTCGTTTGCGTGTCGCGCGACGAGCCGGTCGACCCGTGCGTCTTCGACGGGCTCGAGCGCTTCTCGAAGGTGGTCACCGCGCGTTTCGAAGAGTTGCTGTACGCTCCGACCGGTCTCGCGCTGCCCAATCGTAACGGCGTGTGGGAATGCCTACGGCACGGCAACCTCGAGATCGCCGTCTATCGCTCGCGCCGCTGCGCGGTGCCGTGGGATTATCAGATCATCGACCCCGTGACCGGCATTCTCTCGATCGGTGCGGCGGCATCGGGTGGCGCCGCGGACATCGTCGAACGAGGGCCGCGGGAACTCGCCGGCGACGACCTTGCCGCGTACCTCGCGGAAACGCGCGGCAACGGGCCGTCGTTTCTCGCAACGTGCAACACGCTGCTCCGAACCGTCTGTTACGCCGGGCGGCGCTTTCCAGCGCCGGTACTCCTGGAGTCGATTGGGCCAAGCGGCTCGGTGGCGGTACGCGGTGACGTGTTGCGCGGCACGCTGACCATTGGCCCTCCGGCGGCGCTGCTGATTGCCGACCAACGGTTGCACGGGTGGATGGCACAAGAAGGTGATGGTTTTTCGAGCTTCACCGAGGCAGTCGAGGATTTGCGACCGCCCGGACTAGCCGTCGTCGTGACGCAGGCACCGAGCAGCTAAGACGCAATAGCCTCATGGTGAGCGACCAAGCCGAGAACAAGTGCATCGTCGTCGTCGGCGCTTCAGCCGGCGGCATTGACGCACTCGCGCGGCTCGTCGGGGCGCTGGCCGAGAACTTCCCGGCACCGATCGTCGTCGCTCAGCACGCCGATCCGAAAGGAGCCGGACGGCTCGGTGAGATTTTGCAGCGCCAGACGCGCTTGAAAATTCACATGGTTGCGGACGGTGACGGTGAGTTAGAAGCCGGATGGATCTACCTTGCTTCACCCGGCCAGAATCTTGCGATCGAAAACGGGCGAGTGCTCTCGGTTGCGCGCCAACCCGGGCATCCGGTCCCGTCGATCGACGGTCTGTTCGAATCGGCGGCGCACGCATACGGCGATCACGTGATCGGCGTCATTCTTACCGGCATGGGCACCGACGGCGTTGCGGGCGTGCGCAGGATCAAAGAGTTCGGAGGAACGGTGGTCGTGCAGGAGGCCGAATCGGCCGCGTATCCGGCCTTGCCGCGCGCGATTCCGACGAACTACGTCGACTTTACGTCCCGCATCGAAGAGATTGCGGGACTCTTGGGCGTGCTGGCGGCACCAGGCGACGGCAACATCTTCGATTCTCAATCGGTCGAAGTGCTGCTCGGTCAAGTCCGCACGCGATCGGGTATCGATTTTCGCCAGTATAAGCCCGCGACGATTCGCCGCAGATTGATGCGCTTGATTGCGGCCGCCAACGCCAAGTCGGTAGCGGACTATATGCGGCACCTCAACACGCACCCCGAGGCCTATCAGCAGCTGGTCAGCTCGTTCCTCATCAAGGTTACGGGTTTCTTTCGCGACCCGGCGCTCTTTGAGTACCTGCGGGAGACCGTACTTCCCGAGCTGATCGCCGAGGCGCGTGAAGGCCAGCGCGAGCTGCGCTTGTGGTCTGCCGGCTGCTCGACCGGAGAAGAGGCGTATTCGTTGGCCATTCTGCTCGCAGAACTGCTGGGCAACGATGTCGACAAGCTGCCGGTTCGCATCTTTGCGACCGACTTGGACCATCACGCGATCGATTTTGCCCGGCGCGGCGTGTATCCGGCCGCGGCATTCGAAGAGCTGCCGCCGGCGCTGATCGAAAAGTATTTCACTCGCGTCGACGGCGCTTTTCAAGTCCGTAAGGACATTCGGAATCTCACGGTATTCGGCGAGTACGATCTCGGACAGCGCGCTCCGTTCCCGCACATCGATCTGATTATGTGCCGCAACGTGCTGATTTACTTCACGAAAGAACTCCAGCAGCGCACCTTGCAGCTCTTCGCGTTTTCGCTCCGTCAATCGGGTTATCTGGTCCTCGGCAAGGCCGAGACGACGTCGCCGCTTCCACGATACTTCGCCGCCGCGCAACCAGCGCTCAAAGTGTATCGCCGCCAAGGCGAGCGGCTCATGATTCCGGCGCCCGTTGCTCTTGAAAGTCTGCGGCATCACGATCGGCCGCTGCGGCTGGGCGCTATTCGGCCGTCTCATCCCCGCGAGACCACGCACGAAGGGATGCCTCCGCGCTGGTCGATGATCGACCGCCTGGGGGCGTTTCTCTTCGAATCGTATATTGGAATCGTCGTCGTCGATCGCCATTACGACATCGTTACGATCAATCAGGCGGCTCGCACGCTGTTGGGCGTCGCGGGGCAAGGAATCGGCGACGATCTCATCCATATCGCGCAGCTTCCGGGATTGGAGCTCAAAGCGCAGCTGGACACCGCGTTTCGCGGTGCGATGCCGACCGCGCCCTTCGAAGTGAATTTGCGCGATCCGGGTGAGATCGAGCAACGCTGCCTGCAGATCGCCTGCTATCCCGATCGGGTCGCGAGCAAGGAAGGGCGAACCGAAGGGGTGGTCGTCGTTATCTTCGACGTGACGTATCAAGCGAAGCGGCGACGGGAGCTCGAAAAAGAAAACGCGGAGAGCCGCGCCGCGATCGAGCAACTGACGCGGCAGACGAGCGAGCTGGCCGGCCACCAGCACGCGCTCGTGCAAGCCAATGAAGAGCTCAGTTCGGCAAATATCGATCTGCGCAACACCAACGAGCACCTGATGATCGCGGCCGAGGAGGCCGAGGCGTCGGCCGAAGAGGTCGAGACGCTCAACGAAGAGATGCAGGCGACCAGCGAAGAGCTCGAAACGCTCAACGAGGAGCTGCACGCAACGGTCGAAGAGCTCAACACCACCAACGAAGAGCTCGCGTCGCGGAGCTCCGACCTGGAACAAGCGGTGCAGGAGCGCGAAAAACAACTCGATCACGCGGTGAGAACGCTCGGCACGTTGCGTGCCGTGGTCGAACACGCCCCGCTGATCATGTGTATCGTCGACAAAGACTCGAATGTATCGCTGGCGTCCAAACGATATGCGGAGATGGTGCGGCACAACGGCGGTGCCTTGCCGGCGGTCGGCGAGAAATGGCTGTCGCGGCCGGAGCACGTTGCGTTGCGCGAGCGCGACGGCGCGGTGGACTATGCCGTACGGCGGATTTCGCTCCCCTCCGACGGCGGCGATACGATGGTTGTCCTAGCCCCCTCTTCGTAATGGCGACCACCATTTCGTTCGCAGGCGAGTACGACTTGACGGATCAGCGCGAGTTCAAGAGTAAGCTCGCGGCGGCCCAGGCCGAGCACGAGGTTATCGTCGACTTCACGAACGTTTCATACGTCGACTCGGCGTGCATCATGGAGCTGCTGCTTTTCAGTCGCACGCGCCGCGAACGTGGTTTACCGCCCGAGACGATTTTCGTAACGGCCGGCCCGGTCGCCAAGGTGTTGGAAGTGTCCGGCGTCGCGAAAGTGTGCCGCGTCGTTACGCAGGCTCGCTAAGCAGCGCGCCTTTGCGCGACTCGACGAACGTCTGCAGGGCGCGTATCTCCAGCGCCGGCGCGAAGTAGAATCCCTGGGCGTAATCGACGCCCGCTTCGGTCAGACGCTCGGCTTGCGCCGCGTCTTCGACGCCTTCGGCCACGACGTAGATATCGAGCGTCTTCGCTAGCGCGACGATGGCCTGTACGATCGCCAGCGACTGGCGATCTTTCACGATCGGCGTGATGAACGAGCGGTCGATCTTCAGGCCGGCGACGGGCAGGCGCTGCACGTAACTCAGCGACGAATGTCCGGTGCCGAAGTCGTCGATCACGACGTGCGAACCGAACTCGCAGAGTTCGTTGAGCACGACGAGGCTATCCTTGGGGCTCTCCATGATGGCCGACTCGGTCACCTCGAACTTGAGTGCGGTGGGCTCGAGCTCGCTCTGCTCGAGGACTTTGCGAATGCGCTTGACCAAGTCGGTTTGATTCAACCGCGCCGCCGAGAGATTGACGCTGACGGTGAGGCCCGGAAGAAAACGCTGCATGCCGCGCACGTCGGAGCAGGCGCGCGAGAGCACCACCCAGTCGATGGCATCGATGGCGCCGCACTGCTCGGCCAGCGGAATGAAAAGATCCGGCGGGATGAGCGTTCCTCGCTCGTCCATCCAGCGCGCCAGCGCTTCGACGGCGACGATCTCGCCGCTGGCGAGATTCACGATCGGCTGGTAGCGCGCGAAGATCTGCGACGATGCGATCGCGCGGTGAAGCGCGCTTTCCATGGTGTGACGCGCCAGCACTTGTTCGCGCATCGATTCGTCGAAGATCGCCAGACGGTTGCGTCCGGCGCGCTTGGCCGCGTACATCGCGATGTCGGCGTCGCGGAGGAGCTCGTCGGCCTTCCCGTAGCGCTGCGCCGCGACGACGATGCCGATCGAAGCGCTGATGTAAATGTCGCGGTCGCCGACCCGGAACGGTTGGCGCATGTGCGAGAAGATCATTTGCGAGATCGTCTCGCACTTATCGAGATCGCTGCCCGGAGGAACCCACGCGACGAACTCGTCGCCGCCGATCCGGCCGATCTCCACGCCTTGCGGCAAGCCGTCTTCGAGCCGCTTTGCAATCGCGCACAGGAGCTCGTCGCCGACGGAATGTCCAAGGCTGTCGTTGACCACGGCGAAGCGGTCGAGATCGATGTAGAGCACTCCGAACGGATTGTGACTTACCGCGAACGAGCGAAGCGCTTCTTTGAGGCGCCACAGCACGTACGCCCGGTTGTAGAGACCGGTCAGCGTGTCGCGCACGGCCGATTTTTGGAGAGCCGCCGCGCGCAGCTGCAGCTTGCGGAGGCGCAGCAGCACGAAGATCACGAGCAGCGCGCCGCCCCACGCGACAATGGTCAGCGGAACGTCGATCGCGAGCGCGCTGGCTTGCGCGCTGTCGACGGCGGCGAAGTGCGACGCGACCTGCAAGCTCCACGGAGCGGCGTCGAGCTGTCTAGTCAGCGCGGCGTCGATCGCCATCGTGGGCGGCGGCGTCGAACCGGCAATGACGTTCCCGGCCGAATCGGTAATCCAGGCGCTGTCGAGGGCGTCGCTCGCGCGCGCGAGCAAAGAACCGAGTTTCGCATGCGACGTTTCGATCATGACCACGCCCGCCGGCGAGGTGGAACCGATGGTTTCGCTCACCGCAACGAACGGCGTACCAGAGGGTGGATCGGCTCGCGTAAAGACCGCTTTCCCCGGATCCGCAAGTGCCCCTTTGAACCACGGACGCTGGCTATAATCCGCGGCAAGCCGAGCGTTGCGCGAGCGGCTCAACCGAATCGATGGCGGATAGCCCTGCGAGTAGTACGCACCCATGCCGGCAACGAGCGACGGATTGGTGGCCGAAAACAGCTGCGCAAGCGTCTGCGCGGCGGTGTAGGGCCCGGTTTGCGCGCCCACGGTCGCCGCGGTGACGTCGGTCAACTGGGACGCCAGGGCAAAGTAACCGTCGACTCTGAGGCGCATTTGCTGCGCATTGCCTTCTTGGATGGCAGCGGCTTGGCTGCGTGCCTCGGCGACTCGCTCGATCGAATAGAGCAAGCCTAGGCCGTAGACGGCGAGCGCTACGACGAGCGTCGTGATGATGGCCGGCCATGGATATGGGGGTGTTTCCTTATCCATCGCGCCCCTTAGGCATATGCTGGTACTTGCTTCCGGGCGCTCGGCGGGTCGACCTACTGCTGGGCCCTAAGAACTAGGGCTTATGAAGATTGCCTATTTTGGAACCGGTTTGCTGGGGTCGGGCTTCGTGCGGGCGATGCTCGACCGCGGCGATGACGTGCGGGTTTGGAACCGCACGAAAGCCAAGGCGCACGCGCTCGCGGAGCACGGTGCCGTCGTGTGCGACGATCCGGCCGATGCGACCCGCGGCGCGGATGCGATCCATTTGACGCTCGCCGACGACGCCTCGGTCGACGCCGTTCTGGAGCCGCTTGCCGGTTCGATTGCAAGCGAAACCACCATCGTCGATCATACGACCACGGCACCGACGCCGACGCGCGAACGCGCCGCACGCTGGCGCGGGCGCGGTATTGCGTTCGTGCACGCACCAGTGTTCATGGGTCCGAAAAATGCTCGCGAAGCGACGGGCATCATGATGATTTCGGGCGATCGCGCGCTTTGCGCGCGCGTAAAACCTTCGCTCGAACCTATGACCGGGCAGGTTGTGGAACTCGGCGACGATCCCGGTGAAGCGGCGGCGTTCAAGCTCATGGGAAATTTGATGCTCGTCTTTACCGTTGCCGGACTCGCGGACATGTATCGCTTTGCCGATGCGATCGGCATCGCGCCGCGCGAAGCGCATAAACTCTTTTCCTTTTTTATGCCGGTTAACGCGATCAACTTTCGCGGCAAGGACATGGCTCACGGCGATTTCACACCGCAGTGGGAGCTCAAGATGGCCCGCAAAGACGTGCGTTTGATGCTCGAAGAGGCCAAACGCTACGGCGAAGATCTTGCCGTCCTCCCCGAGATCGCGGCGTTTTTCGACGACTATATCGAGCGTGGCCACGCCGAAAAAGACGTGGGAGTCATCGCAATGCGAGCCGAATGACGGTTTATGGGGCTCGAAGCCCTCGAGGTCGACGCGCGACGCTATCGCCGCCCATGGTTTTGGTTGGTGGTGCTGTTTCTTGCGGCACTCCTTGCGACGGTCGCCGAAGCCGTCGTCGCGCAATCGCGTATCGCGCAAAACGTCGCGGACTTCCGTTCGGTGCAGATGCTGCGGCTCGAACGAGCCGAAACCTCGATCGACGACTTCCTTAACGACGCCGTCCAGCTCGTCAACGCCGAAGCCGGCGCCATCGGACCGCTGCGCGGTGACCGCGCCCTCGTCGAGCGTCTCTTATTGGGGATGGCACCGGCGCGCAACGATCGTCTTATGTATGGTATGGGGATCTTCTACGCGCCGGGCGTTTTCGACCGGCGATCGCGCCTTTTTGGGCCGTACGTCGTCGTGCTGCCGCGGGTTCGATTCCTTCCGAACACGGAAACGAGCGACAAAGAGTTTCACTATCCCGCGCGTTTGTGGTATCGCGACGCGGTAGACGCCGAGGGTGAGCGAGTCGTCGACGGTCCTTATACCGAGGAACGCCAGAGCTACATCAGCGTGTTGAAGGCGTTTTATCGTAACGGCGCCCTTGCGGGCGTGGCGAGCGTCGACACTAAAACGTCGGCGTTCGGCAACATGGTCGCCGCCGCGATGAAGAAAACGTCGCACGACGTCGTGTGGATCACGAGTCGAAGCGGCGAACGCGAGTTTTCCAGCGGAACGATGCCGCCGGGGCGTTCCCACATCGATCAAGCGATTGCGTTGCGTGTCGTTCACGCGCTGCTGCACCTTTCGACCGACGCTTCGGCGCTCGCGGCGCAGAATAAGGTGATTGCGTCCGGTGCGATCGTTACCGGTGTGATCGTCTGGATTCTCGCAGCGACTCTGGGGATCGTCATCGTTCGCGGATGGCGCGTTCGCGAGGCGGCGCTGGCCTCGGAGCTGCGCGAGGTGCGCCTGCGTCACGAAATGGAGGCGGCGAAGAAGCTCGAAGCCAGCCTTCGCAAGGCCGCATACACCGATGCGCTAACCGGGCTTCCCAACCGCACGCCGTTTTTGCAGAGCGTTTCGACGGCGATGTCCGAAGTGCGCGCCGGCACGCGATCGTATGCGGTATTCTTCATCGACCTCGACCGTTTCAACATGGTCAACGACACGCTCGGACACATCGCCGGCGACGAACTGCTCAAGCTGGTGGCGCGGCGCCTGCGCGAGACGCTTCCGCCCGATGCAATGGTCGCTCGGCTCGGCGGCGACGAGTTCGTCGTTCTCGCGCCGGTCGATCCGAGCGGCATCGAGCCGATCGCGCGCCTTTTGCTGGAGTCGTTCAAACGGCCGATCGTGCTGGAGTCGCGCAGCTTGCGCATTGGCGCATCGTTCGGCATCGTCGACATCGGCGGCGAGTACTCACGTCCGGACGAGCTGCTGCGCGACGCGGACATCGCGATGTTCCACGCCAAGCTGGCCGGCCGCGGCCGTTACGCGCTTTTCGATCTGGCGATGCGGTTGCGCGTGGCCGAAGCGTCCGAACTGGAAAACGACCTTCGTCACGGCATCGAGAAGCACGAGTTTACGCCCCACTACCAGCCGCTCTGCGACATCGAGTCCGCCTCGATTCGGTCGTTCGAGGCGCTCGTGCGCTGGCAGCGTCCCGGCCGGGGGCTCGTGCCGGCCGCGGAGTTCATCGGTTTTGCTGAAAGTCACGGTTTGATCGACGCCATCGACCTCATGGTGCTCGAAGACGTGTGCGAGCACGCGGCGGCAATTCGCGCCGCGTATGCGGAGAGTTCGATTGCGGTCAACATCTCCGCCGCCCATCTCGCCGCGACCGACTTGGTATCGACCGTAGCGGCGGCATTGTCGACGCGGGGGTTATCGCCCAGCGCGCTCAAGATCGAGGTGACGGAAACGGCCGTTATGTCGAACGAGGAGCTCGCACGCGCGACGATGACGGGCTTGCGAGATTTGGGCGTGCAAATCGTTCTCGACGACTTCGGTCAGGGACATTCGTCGCTGGCGTACTTACAACACTTGCCGATCGCGGGACTGAAGATCGACCGCTGCTTCGTCGAGCCGCTTGGAACGAGCGCCCAAGCGCTCGCGATCGTGCGCAGCATCGTGGCGCTGGCGGGGACGCTGGGTTTATATACCGTCGCCGAAGGGGTGGAGAACGAAGCGCAGCTTCAGGTTTTGCGCGAGCTCGGCGTCAATTTAGGCCAAGGGCATCTGTTCGCGCCGCCATTGGCACTCGACGAACTGCTCAAACGCTCCGCCCAAGCGACCGCCGGATAACGCTTGCAGTCCGCAGCGCTAGCGCCGCGATGGTGAGCGTTGGATTGGCCGTGCCAAAGGTCGGAAAGAGTCCGCTGCCGGCGAGATAGAGGTTGGGATGATCGTGTGAACGGCCGTAGCCGTCGGCGACCGACGTTTTGGGATCGTCGCCCATCCGATACGTTCCCATGATGTGCCCGGCGCTTTGAAATGCCGGCGAGTGGTGGCGCTCGGTCACGCCGAGCGCGTCGAACAAGCGGTCGTGCGTGCGTTGCGCTTCGGCCATGCCGTCGAGCGCGTACCGGTCGACGCGGTACGTAATCTTCGGCCGGGGAATACCGATCGCGTCGAGCTTGTCCCAGTCGGGGACGATCCGGTTTTGCGAATCCGGCATCTGCTCGTTGAGGCTGGCGAAGCGAATCTCGCGCTGCATCCGTTCGTCCAGTGCGCGCTGCAGCGCGGCTCCCGCGAGGCCTCGATCGATGAGCGCTTTGGCCGAGTCCGTCGGCCAGCCGAACGGCCAGCTCCAGCCGTCGTTTCCGATCTCGATGCGAAACGCCGAACGTTTCGAACGAAACGCGCCGTCGCGCAGCATCTCGATGCCCGACGTCGAGAGCGGGCCGCGATACGGGTAAACCGGATCCTTCGCGAGCGCCCAGCTGAGCCGGGTCGGATGATCGCTGAGATTGCGGCCGACGAGCCCGCTGGCGTTGGCGACGCCGTTGGGCAGCGCGTTCGATCGCGAGGCCAGCAGCAGTTTCGGCGTTTCGATAGCGTGCGCTGCGACGACGAAGACCTTGCCCGTCGCGGTATGCGACGATCCGTCGGGGCGCTTGAAGCGAACCGCGGCGATCTTGCCGCCGCTCGCGACGTCGATCGCGTACGCGACCGACTGCTCCAGAATGCGAACGCCTTTAGCGCGCGCCTTTTGCGCGTGAACCGAGCCGTCGTACTTCGCGCCGATGGGACAGACCGGAATGCACGACGCGTTGCCGCAGCACGGCGGACGACCGTCGTAGACTTGCGAGTTGCGGGCTTGAGGGGTCGATGCGACTTCTAAGCCGATCTTCGACGCCGCGACGGCAACGCGGCCGTCGAGATACGATTGCGCGATCGGAGGCAGCGGATACGGCCCGCTGCGCGGCGCACCGCCGAGATTGGCGTGCGCATCGCCCGAGACGCCGAGCTCGCTTTCGGCGCGATCGTACCACTGAGCGAGATCGCTATACGCGATCGGCCAATCGATTCCGACGCCGTACGCGGTGCGCATCTTGAAATCGTTGGGCAGCAGCCGCAGCGCGGTGCCCAGCCAATGCCACGTCGTTCCGCCGACGCGGCGTTCGTAGGTTGCCGCAAACGCATCCGGTCCATTTTGTACGTAGTACGCGTGTGGATCGAGCGACGAGGGTCGCGGCGCGTAGGGTACGTCGGGATACGCGCACTCCGGTACCTTGGCGATCGCGTTACGAAAGCGTTCGACGGCGTCGCCGCGATCGACCGACGGTCCCGACTCGAGCACGGTAACGCTCGCGCCGGTTTGCGCGAGCTCGTAGGCGATCGACAAGCCGGCCACGCCGCCGCCGACCACGACGACGTCGGAGTTTATGGTTTGTAGTGCCACGATCCGGGAGCCGCGCACTGACTCGGGGGTTTGGTAAAGCTGCACGCACGCCAAGCCAATGCTTGCAGCCACGTTACCGTCGTCGCCTTTGCGCCGTCGATCCCCGTGTACCAGAGCGTCAGAATCGCTCGATCCGGCGCGGACGCACCCGCGATTTGGAAGTACGTCGCGCCGAGTTGTGCGTCGAGATCGGCGTAACCCGTGAGTGCTTTCGACTTGGTCATAAACGCGTCGAGATCGCCGCCGCTCGCCGCACGCGTGCACCCGGCCAGCGCGGCGATACCGGCGATGAACGCGCTCCGGCGCAGAGATGCGATTCGCACGTACGGTCGCTTATCTGCGGTGTACGAGGGTCCCTACCAGTGCAGCTGTCCCTCGGGGTGCGGCTTCACCCAAACGATCAGGTCCCATTGCGTCGGGAACTCGAAGATCGTCGAGATGTAATCGGTACTGGGGACCCGGCCGGCCTTGACGACGGTCTCGGCCGACGGATGCGCGAGATCGCCGCCCGCCTTCACGAAATCGTCGTTCCAAATCCACTGGTCGTAAATCGTTTTGCCGCTGCGCGGATACTTGACAACGTAGTGCACGTGTCCGTTGAACTCGTACCAGCGGCCCGGATCGACGCCCCACATGCTCGGCCGGGGTTCTCCGTTGGGCCGCGGTACCGAAAAATCTGCTCCCATCAGGTTACCGTCTTTGTCGTACCAGAGCTGGCTGGGGTGCTTCGGATCGGAGTTCCACTGCTGATCGGCGTAGCTGATCGCGCCCGTGTCGTCGGGTGCGGTGTAGCGCACGTAGCCGGCCTTTAAAGCGTCGCCGACGTGCGCAAAGCGCGCCATGAGGTCTTGCTGAACGGTTTGCACGAACTGCGTTTCAGTCGGGCCGAGCGGCCCGGTGTTCGTGGGCTGCTCGTCGGCGACGGCAGTTGCGGGGAATGCGCAAAGAGCCGCCCACACAACCGCTACCAACAGTGATCTCATCGAACCTCCTCCTCGCTCGTCGGGTGCCCCGAACGATAACGTGGCGAGGCGGTACCCTGTGACTGCATCGTTTAGGGCACGACCTCAACCAAGTTCCAATTTCAACGCCACCGAATGCTGCTCGCGCGCAGCCTGCCGGGCGTTATTCCGGAGAGGCCACCAGCCGCGCAGGCCGCGAGCAGAAGAATGATCGCCAGCATCTAACCGGAAAAGCGGGCGTGCGATTCGGCAATTATGCGGCGAGCATAGGCGCTGTCGTGCCAACCGATCACGCTCGTTTCTTTTCCTTCGAGCGCTTTGTACGTCTCGAAAAAGTGCGAAATCTTTTTCATGAGATGCGGAAACATTTGCGTATAGTTGTAGATCTCGTCGAAGGCGGGCTCGCCGACCGGTACGGCGAGAACCTTGTCGTCTTCCTTGCCTTCGTCGCGCATCTCCAGCAGCCCGATGGGGCGCGCCGCAAGTAAGCATCCGGGAAACGTCGGCACGATCGCCAAAACCAGCACGTCGAGCGGATCGCCGTCGAGCGCCAGCGTTTGCGGACCAAATCCGTAATCGCCGGGATAGTGAATCGAGGAATGTAGGGCGCGGTCCAAGCGAAAAATATCGAGCTTTTTATCGTACTCGTACTTGTTGCGCGAACCTTCCGGAATCTCGACCACGACGTTGATCTCGTCGGGCTGCTTGTCGCCCAACGGCAGGTGCAGGTAGTTGCGTGGCGGTGCGGGCGGCATAGTCGTCGACTAAAGATCGATTACTGGACCGGCTTAAAAAAGAGCCCGGCGATCTTTCCCGTCGCCGGATCGATCGCGATCTCTTCGGCGATGACTCCACTCTTGAACAGGACGGCGTAAACGTACACCATATAGTTTGCCTGTTTTGTGACTTGAGCCAGTTTGAATCCCTGGGGATCGCCCAGTTGCGACAGCTGTGAGGCAATCGTTTTGACCAGCGAGTCGGTGAGTGACGCGTTCATCTTGTCGTCGAACTGCGAGCGATCGAACTGCCCGGTCTGAGCTTGATGAAAGAGGTCCTTGGCTTTGGCCGTCATCACCGGATCGTCGGTCGGTAAGGGCGATGGCGCGGAGGACGGCGTGGACGAAGGGGTGGCGCTCTGGGCGAACGCTGCGCCGGGGAAAAGTGCGATCGCTAGTGAGACGCCCGTGATAACGCGATGTTTCATGGTTTGGTCGTACACCGCCGATGCGTCGATTCCCGTCTAATTTGAAGGACTCGTGGGGCGCGACGCTCGATTTTCAATAACGTGGCCGTGCCCTGGAAGCCGCTGATGGTTATGCTCGTTGCCGTGCAGGCGATGGCCGGCTGCACTGTCTCGCGTAATACCGGCGAGGGCGCAGCGCTGATCGGTACGTGGTCCTGCAGCAGCGTCTCTCACACCGTCAGCACGATGCGATTTTCGCGTGCATCGGATGGGTCGATTTCAATGGCGAACCGATACACGACCGAAGGCGGCGACGCGGGCGAGTTCGACGAGACGTACAGCTACGATCCCAAAGGCAAAATATGGACCTGGAGCACGACCGACAGCATAACGGGATCGAGAGAAGAAGGTACGGCCGGCCCGTGGACCGGCCGCACGTGGACGTTCGACGGAACGCGCTACATGCGCTCGGGCAGCAAGCAAAAAATGCAGATGGTCTACACGCGGCTAAACGACAATGCGTTTAGGCGTGAGTTTATGATTTCGCGGCGAGAGACGCCGATTATGACGAGCTCTTCGCTGTGTAAGCGTATTTAGAATCCTGCCGCGGTAGCGAGTGACGTGATCTGCGCTTGCGTCAGGACACCGTTGAAAATGGCGACTTCGTCGATCGTCGACACCGGCGCGCAGGGTATCGTCCCGCACAGGCCTCCGCCGGCGTTGAAGTATGAGGCGGCTCTTGCCGGCCACGCCGTCGAGTGCGGATTCGCGGCGCTTAGCGTTGCGCCGTTGACGCTGACGAACACGTGATTGACGCCGCCCGAAACCTGCTGTGTCATTGCGACGAAATAGGGAGTACCGTCCGTTAGCGCGACTGCCTGCGACGCCGCGTTGCCAACGAGCGCCCATCCTAAAGAGCCGTGATAGATCCCAAAGCAGTTCCCTTGATAATCCACGACGCACTGATGCAGGGCCGAGTACGTCCCCTTGATTTGCGCGACGATCGTATATCCGGTCGCCCTGGTTACCGTCGGCATGTTCGACGGCAACGCGACGAAGCCGTGTTCTGCAAACGAGAATGCGGTATCGGGCGAACAGCAAATGCCGGTCACTCCGGTCGCCACGTCCGAGGGGTTGCGCACGACGCCGGCATAGGCGTTTCCGGACGAGTCGGCTACTGCAGAATTCGCGGCATCGTCGAGCCGGTAATAGGCAAGCGGCGATAGTGCCAGGACCGATGCCGCATAACCGGTGGGCGCCGGACTCGGCGTGGGGACCGTAAAACCGGCCGTCGTCGCGAGTGTTGCGATCTGTGCGGTGGTCAGTGGCCTGGGGAAGATCGCGATTTCGTCAATCTTGGCTACTCGCGTGCACGCCGTGGTGCAGGTTGGGCCGCCCACGTCGACCCGGCTGGTTGTGGTCGCGAGGTGCGACACGCCGGAGATGTTCGCCGGAACTTGCGGGCCGCCGTCGACGCTCACCGTAACGACGGCCGGGCTGTGGGAAATGTCGACCGACGCGGTTGCGAAGTAATTCGTGTTGTCGGTGAGTGCGATCGCCTTGGACGTCGCCTTGCCGACGTTTCCCCAACCTAAGTAACCGTCGTCGACACCGAAACAATCGCCGTAGTAGTCGACGATGCACTGACTCACCGTCGAATAGCTGCCGCCGATTATCGCCGAGATCGTATACATGCTCGCGTGCTTGAGCGTCGCCGAGATCGCAAGATACCCCGGCGTGACGAACGAGTAGGAGGTATCGGGCGAACAACACAAACCGGTTGCTCCCCGCGTCACGTCAGCCGGGTTTCCCACCGTCGCGTTCGCGTTGTGGGCCGATCCGTCGACCGCCGCCGTTCCGCCGCCCTCGTCCAAGCGGTAATACACATACGGGGTGTGCGCAAGGACGGCTTGCGCGAACGGATCGGCGCCGGTGGCCGTGGACGAATGCACGCAGCTCGACGTCTGATTGCTAAAGAGCGGTTGCATGGGAAACTCGTCGGTACCTAGCGTGGAACCGCCGAAGCTGTCGTTTTGCAGCATGATATTGGCGCACTTGTCGGCTATCTCGGCCGTCGTCGAGTCGTTCCAGCTGACACCGTTGAGATCGGTGAGCGTTTCGGCGATTTCGTGCCCCATCGCGATCGAGACGCCGTCGAGCGTTCCGGCGCCGCCGGAGTTGACGAAGTTCACCCCGCAGTTCGAACCGATCATATACGGAAACGCGACGAACGGCAGGACGGTGGTGCCCGTGATCGCGTCGGAGTGATAGGCACAGAACGACGTGTTGTAACCGGCGGGATTATGACCGAAGGGAAGCGCGATGACGTAGATGACGTTGTAGTTGCTCACTCCGAAATGCGTAGCGACCCGCTCGGTTTCGGCGGCTATTTGGGCGGTCGTCGGTGCCGACGGCACCGCGTTGGCGGTATCGCTCCACGTACCGGCAACGATATTCGCGGGATTGGTGATGTAGGATCCGTTCCACTCCCAATATTGCGTGACCGTGTTGAGCCAGTTCGATCCCCCCAATGCGTTCAGGAAGTTCGTAATGCGCGTTTGCTCGCTGTCGGGATCGCTCGTAAATCCCCAAAAGTCGAGGTAAATGGTGGGTACGGGTTGGATGGCGCCGCCGTGGTAGTACAGGTTTTGCGTTGCGGTCGTGTGAGGACGCAGCCTATAGCCGCGCTTGGTGAGCATGAGGTGCGGCTTGCGGAATCGGATCTGTCCGGACCACTTCGTTTCCGTCTTCGCAGGGAGCACCGAAAGCGGCCCGCTCGGGCCTCCCTTGGCCGCGCAACCGGCGGCAAGGAGCAGTAAAATGGCAAAAGCCCCACGGTTCAAACGCATGGTCGCCTCCTGGCCATACAAGGATTCGCCGGCCAGGTACCCGACCCTGGCGCGTTGCGGCCGCCGGAGGCTACTTCAGTTGGGTGAAGACGTAGGTGGCGACGTCGTGTAAGTCGGTCTCGGAGAGCCTCCAACGCGGCATGACGGGATCGAGCGGCTGACCCTCGTTGTCAATGCCGGTGGAGATCGCGCGCTCGAGCAGTGCGATCGTGTACGGATGCTTCTGATCGACGACCAGCGCTTTGTGTCGTAGGTCGGCGCTCACGGCGCCGCCCGGCAAGTGGACGCCGCCGGCTCCGTCGGCGCCGTGGCACGCCGCACACGCCGGCCGCAACGGGGGCTTGGCAGCGACGATCTGAGTGCCGCTGCTGTCACGGCCGGTCAGGAAGATCGATCGTCCGTTGTTGGCCGAGCTCGAGTTCCCTCCGCTGCATGCCGCGATCGAACAAGCGGTCAGGAGCGCAAGCGATGGAAATACCTGGGCTCGAACGACGCTCAACATTTCAATCCTTCAGTTCCACGAAGACGACGTGGGTATCGGTGGCTCCCAACGTTCTCGCCGACATTATTTTTTGTCGAGAGTTTCCATTTTCCCGGCAGCGCGGATTGCGTGGCACGCTTGCTTAGCGGAAATCCCCTATTGTCGCGGCCGCTTGACTAGGGCTACAATTCGACATCTTTTGTTGACGCTCGACGAGGTGGAAAAGATGTCGCGACGTTTTCTCGCAGTAACATGCGCCACTGCTGCTCTCGCACTTGGAGCCTGCGCCGGAAGCAACGCTCCCTCAGTGCCCACCTCGTCTGCCCCTGTGAAAGGGTTGCGCCCTCACGGGGCGTGTAAGTACCAGTTTTATCCGCCGGTGGGGAGCAGCACGCCGAGCAACGTAACGCCTCAAGGGCCAGGCATCATCATGGGCGGCGGCGGTACCGACGTCGACGCGGGGTTCGTGTGGATGCACGACACGATTGCCGGCTCGCCGTCGGGAAACGGCGGCGACGTCGTCATTCTGCGTTCGACTGGAACCAATGCGTACGACTCGTACATTTACGCCCTCGCGAAGTTTAATTCCGTGCGCACGCTATTGCTTCCGACGTGCACGCCGGCGAGCGTATTGCAACAGGCGGCGACGATCGTCAATCAGTCCGAGGGCGTCTTCTTTGCGGGTGGAAATCAAGCCGACTATATCAGCGCCTGGACGGGTACGCCGCTCGCGACCGCCGTTCAGAACCTCTACAATCGCGGGGGAGTCGTTGGGGGAACCAGTGCCGGCGACAACGTGCTGCCGCAGTATATTTTCGATGCGATCGCCTCAGGAAATAAGTCGGTCGAAACGAAGGACGTCGTCGCCAATCCCTACGAGTCGACCATTAGCTTTTCGTACGATTTCCTGAATCTGCCGATCTTGCAGAACGTCATGACGGATCCGCACTTCGTTACGCGCGATCGCTTCGGGCGCTTTGCTGGATTCCTGGCTCGCCAGTTTGCAGACGGGAAAGACACCGGGACGGTCATCCACGGAGTCGGCATCGACGAAATGACCGACGTGGTCGTCGACAAGAATGGGATTGGAACGCTCTTACTACAAGGTACGGGTGGTTCGGCGTACTTTTTGAGCGCGGGCCCGGCTCAAACCATCAGCGCGAAAACACCGCTGGTATACGACAACATTCAAGTTACCCGTTTAGGCGCGGCGGGGCAAACCTTCAACTTCAAAACCTGGTGCGCTGCGCAACCGACCTATACCGTTAACGTCAACGGCAACAACTCGCCGATCTACGCCCCGAATCCGCCGTACACGCCGCCGCCCAGTGCGATCATCCCCACCTGTTAGAGGGCGGTTTTAGCGAGCAGACGTACTTCAGCGATGGCCTTCTCTTCGGTCCAGAATTTGCCGGCGCTCACACACGTGTCGAGGTGTTCCTCCTCGATGGCGCCGCTCCAGAAGGCGTTGAGAAGTTCGGTATATCCGAGCAGCTCGGTGTGCTCGCGCGTAATCTCGAGCGCTTCGAGTCGTCCGTCGATATAGCCAAGCAGGTGCGCCGCTCGCGCGGCATTTCGGCTGCCGTTGCTGCTTTCGAGCATATGAGCCGCCGTCAGATGTTGAACCGCGTAGATTAGCGAGACTTCGTCTCTTTGGCCGTCGCAAACGATGTCCAGCGCTTCGCGCGCATGCTCTTTCGCATCGGCGTAACGTTGAAGCGACAACTCGTAGGCGGCGATATTCACTAAGATTCCCGCCAGGAGATTGTACCGTCGCAGATCGCGCGCGCTCGTCAACGCCTCCTTCGCCAATCGAAGCGCCTCTTGCGCATTCCCCGCCATGAACTCCGCTTCGGCCAGCGTCGCGGCAGTGAGCATAACCTTCGATGCGTCGGCGGATTCTTGGTAGGCCGCAGATGCCTGTGCGAAAAGCCCACGCGCGGCCACGACGTCACCCTGGAGCGCGCGTGCAACGGCGAGATCTCCCAAGACGGCGCCCAAACGCGTCGAGCCGCAAGCCCTTCGACCTGCGAGCGCCTCAAGTAAAAGCGCCTCGCCCTCGTCGACTCGCCCCATGTAGAGCAGCGAGCGGCCCGCCAAGCGTTGAGCGTCGGCAACGTTGCTGGGCACGTGGAGGTCTTTGAATAGCGTTAGCGCGCTGACGGCGGCCGTATGCGCTTCTCGGAAATGATTGAATATCGAGGCGAAGCTCGCGCGCGCCAACTCGAGTCCGGCAACGATCTCCTTGGGCGTCTCATCGGTAACCGACTCAAACGCGACGGCGAGCCAGCGCAGACCTTCGGCCGGCGCGACGGCACCGAACACACGGGGAATTGAAGCGGCAATGCGCTGTCCGACGAGCCGATCGCCGCACGAGAACGACCAGGAAAGCGCGTCGCGCAAGTTCTCGAGTTCGGCTTCGGCACGCGCCAGCCACGCACGAGGCGAAAACGTCTCGTACTGACCGTTCAACGCTTCAAGGTAATCCGCGAACAGGCCGGCATGCCGGTTGGCGGCGGTTTCGTGTTCGGCTGCGAACGTTAGCTTCTCACTCGCGTAGTCGTGGGTCGACTCGAGGAAGTCGTACCGAGTGGACTCTTCCCAAGGTTCCGTAAAGAGCAAAGACTTGTCGACGAGCGACGTCAGCGCGTCGATAACGTCGACCGAGTCGACGCCGGAGCTCTCGCACAATGCTGCCGCCTGCTCGGTCGTAAAGCCGTTGAGGAAAATCGAGACCTTGCGGAAGATCGATTGCTCGCGTTCGGCGAGCAGATCGTAGCTCCAATCGATCAGCGCGCGCATCGTTTGATGACGCGGCAGCGCGCTTCGGTCGCCGCCGGTGAGCAAGCGAAAGCGCTCGTGGAGTTTCTCCGACAGCTGCTTGGGAGTCAGTATCTTGACGCGTGCGGCAGCCAGTTCGATGGCCAACGGAATACCGTCGAGCCGGCGGCAGATCTCCGTTACGTCCGGCGTATTGTCGTCGGTCAACGTGAAACGTTTGTCGGCCGAGCGCGCACGATCGGCAAAGAGCGCAATCGCTCCGGCGATCTCCAAAGACGGCATACGATACGCGTCCTCGCCGGCGATCGCGAGAGCCTCGCGGCTGGTGGCAACGATGCGCGTATCCCCGCACTGCTGGAGGAGGACCGTGCAGACGGCGCGCGCCTCGGCGATGACGTGCTCGCAGTTGTCGATGATCAGCAGCAACTGCTTGCGCTTGAGGTAGCCCACGATGGTATCGAGCGGAGAGCGCGTCTGCGACTGCGGCAGGTTCAGTGCGCGCACGATGGTATCGGTTACCAGCGTTGCATCTGCGACTGGAGCAAGATCGACCAGCCACACGCCGTCGGCGAAGCTCGGAAGCAACTGCGTGCCGATCTCTAACGCCGCACGCGTCTTTCCAATGCCGCCCGCGCCGGTCAAGGTGACGAGACGGAACGTACGGAGCGCTCGTTCGATCTCGGCGACGTCGTTCTCGCGCCCTACGAGCGATTTTACGAGCTGCGGCAGATTCGTGCGCGGCTGTTCGTGGAGTCGCAGCTCCGAATCGAGCGTCACGAGTGCGAGCCCCGCCGCCTCGACGAGGGCGCTAAGCGCGTGCAGATCCTCCGCGTCGTAGTCGATGTGCTTGGGTGCGACGGCCAGAAACCCAACGAGCTCACCGCGCGCCATCATTGGAAACGCAAGGCGCCCCGCGGCCATCGAGCCGAGCGCGGTTGGATCTACCGGAACCGGTGACGACCGCAGACGGATAGGTAGCGCATCGTTGAGCGGTATGCTTTCAAGCGTGCGTTCGAAGGATGTGGCTTCGGGCGCGTATTCGCCGCGCCAAAGATACACGGCCGATCCCGCGGTGCTCATGTGACGATCGACCGTTTCGATCATGTGATGGAGCAGTTGCGATACGTCGGCGTACGAAGTCAGCTGTTTTTGCAACCGCGCCAAGGCGGCGCGCGCTTCGCGTCGGCGCTTCGTGAAAATCGAGTCAATGAGCGTTTCGACGCGGCTATGAAACGGCCTGAGCGCAAGTGCGCCGGCTGCGACGATGCCAAGTTCGATGACGGTGCCGGCGACGCGCGAGTGGTGCGAAACGAAGTTTTCGGTCAGCGTTTCGCCAATCGCAAAGACCGCCACCACAACGGCGGAAACGAGTCCGTATGCATACGCCCGAAGACGCGCTGCATTTGCGGCGCCTCTCATACTCGCCCATTATGCGGTGATTGGCAGCGAAACGCAACGCAACGGCGAAGTGCTTCGCTGCGAGAGGTGCACGTGAAAGCTATACAGATGCGTTTGATTGCTCTTGGCGGCGCAATGGCGCTTGCTTTTGCCGGGTGTGGAGGAAGTGAGCAACAAGCAGGCGCTGGATTAGCTGGATTACAAGCGAGTCAACCGAGCGTCGCGTTGCACACGTATCACGTTGCGCGATCGGGCGTCAGCGTCGACCTGCACGTACGCGCAAATACGGTGCTGCCGAATTCGTCGATCCGCTTTCAACGTTCCGAAAAGCGTGCTCGAACGACCGAGCAAGCTTGTCTGTCGATTCCGCCGATTGAGATCTTCAATCCGCGCTTCGTTCCCATCACGATCGGCATCCCGTCCTTTACGGTACACCTGCCGTGCGCGAACACGGGCATGCTCTTCGGAGCGACCTGGACCCAAATCAAACCGTTGCCTTCCGTAATCGCGCCGCTAAAGATCGGCGATGCAACGGCGATCCGCCGCGCGATAACGTTCGCCCCGGGGGTGCAGAGCGTAACGCTTGCGCCGCGCACCAGGTACGAGCTCATCATTCTACCCGAGCAGTCGACCTCGGACGTCGCCTTTCCGGTCGTTCCGTCGGCTACGACGAACTTGACGGCGAACGCCACCGATGTGACCTCGGGCACAACGTTCAACGGACTGACCTTCTCGTATCCGAATGCGTCGGGCGCGTCGAGCTATTCGGCGGCGTGTTTCCCGGCCTTTGTGAACGGACAGCTCGCGTCGTTCCTACAGAACGTCGCGCTCGTCGGCACGCCTTCGTTCTATTGTGACCTCACCACGCCGTTCAACGCGCCGGTCACCTTTGGACAGACGGTGAAGTTCAACGTGCTGTCGCCGCCGGCGGACCGTGCGCTTTTTGAGCCCGACGGAGTGCCGCAAGGCTTTGCGTGCTCGGCGCCGTCAAATAATTCCAGTTCGTGTAACGTACCGCAGTTCAGCATTCCCACCACCTATCAAAACTTTATCGTAGGAAACGTACAGGATCTGCGATCGTGCGTTCCCGTTACGTCCGGCGTGGATTGCAACGGTTTTGGAACCGATCGGCAAGGCGGCGCGCGCACGAACGTGCCGTGCTGCAGGGAGTTCCAGCTGCTCGTTGCCGACGATCCGACGTACAAGCCGCCGGCGTCGTCGTTACAGCCCTGGGATGGTCTGTTCCGGATGACTTATACACCCGGAGTTTGTGTAGCCAGCACGGGTCCCGACAATGACCACGACGGCCCTCCGGGCTACTCCGACAGCGCGCAGAAGGGCATCGGCCCGGCAGCCGAGTTTGACGTTGCGTTGCTGGCGTCGGGAACGTGTACGATTACGGTTACCGAAGATTCGAAATATATCATCGATGACAGTAATCCGAGTGCGCCCACTCCGCGATCCGCTACAATCACCCTTACCGTCGGTCAGGTGCCCGCGACTTTACCTGGGAAGTAGGGGTTCCTCCCCATACCGCCGGCCTCCCGAGGGCGGTATGCTCACCTCGTGCCGATCTGCGACGACCTCGCTCCGGTTCTATTGCAGCGTATGCGTCGCTTGAATCGTGCCGAGCGAACGATTCTCATGCGGGCCGCGGTCATCGGGCGGCGTTTTCATCTCGCCGTTCTGACTGCCACAACGGCTGTAGGCGAACATCGCGTACGAGCGATTCTCGAGAAGGCTTGCACTCTGCAATTGACAATACGCGAGAGCTCGCACGACGACTGGTATGCTTTTCGGCATGCCTTGATCAGAGACGTCGCTTACGAAGAGTTCGTCCGCACGCGGGTGCTCCAAGTTCACCGCCTCATTGCGCGTGCCTTCGAGCGCTGCGCGGATGAAACGGGGACATCGCTCGACGATCTCGCCTATCACTTCTGGGCCGGTAGAGATGCGCGGCGGTGCGTTCACTACAACGAGCTCGCAGGTGATCGAGCGGTTGCCGTCTTTGCCAACCAGGACGCTCGAATCTACTACACGCGTGCGCGCGAGTTTACACACCCGCGTTCGGAACGATATCGACGCTTGACGAGCAAGCTTGCGGGTCTGCAAGGCGATGAATAGAAGACCGCCGGGTGATCGTTCGACCCGTTGTCTGTCGCCGGTTCATTGGTCGGCAGGCGGAGCTCGCATATCTTCAAGAGGCGCGCCTCGAAGCGGGCGCTTCTCGCGGCGGCTTGATCTTTGTTGCCGGAGACGCCGGCCTGGGCAAGTCACGGCTCATCTCAGAGTTTTGCCGCTCTTTGGCCTATTCTCGTTGGCGAACCGCTTTCGGTTCATGCAGGGAGTTTGGAGGCCGCCCCTATGGTGCACTTTTAGACGCGCTATCTAGCTTCGACTCCAGCGCGACACGGCTTGCCGCCGAATCGAAACAGCAATACTTCGAGGGAATCGTGGGACGGTTAGGCGCAACGGCCTCGCGCCAAGCGTTGCTTCTCGTCATCGAAGACTTGCATTGGGCTGACGCAGCGACGCTCGATTTGCTCGCGTACCTCGGTTCGAAAATCCATCGGATGCGAATCTTGGTTCTCGCTTCCTTTCGACCCGACGCTCTCTACGCCGGGCATCCCGCGGCCGCTGCTATCGAAAGGGTTGGACGTGCCGCGCAAGCCGGTCGCATCGACCTGTCCCCACTCCACGGGATCGAGCTGCAGGCGTTTATCAATGAGGCGTTAGCCGGCTTCAGTCTCGGCGATGAGAAAAGGCGTGCGATTGCACTCGCCGGCGAGGGAAACCCGTTTTTTACCGAGGAGTTACTCAAAAATGCGCTACAGGAAGCCGCCGAAGGCGACGACGGCGACGGCAACGGCAACGGGCGCGTACCTCAGAGTTTGCGAACCACTCTGCTCGAGAGGTTGCGGCCGCTTGAGGCTGACGATCGCCACATCGTTACGCATGCAGCGCTCATTGGACGAACCTTTGCGCTCGATCTCCTGGCGACGGTCGTCGGCACTGAGCCCGAGCGCCTAGTTCCAACCTTAAGGCGCGCTCGCGATTTTCAGCTCATCGATGAGCTGGGCCCCAATCTCTTTAGATTTCGCCACGGGCTCACGCGCGATGCTATTTACGGCAATTTTCTTCGCACGGAACTACGCCCGCTTCACCGCCGAATCGCATCGGCGCTAGAGAATGCGCCAAGCGACGCACGGTCGACCGAAGCCCTGGCCTATCACTGGTGGGCGGCCGGCAATGGCGAGCTTTGCCTTCGGTATAACGAGCTGGCAGGCGACAGCGCTCGGAAAGTGCACGCGCACGAAGACGCGATTGCGTTCTACGAACGTGCGCTCACGCCGGAAAACATCGATCCGTTAGCGCGCGGCTCTATTCTGGAAAAGATTGCGAATCTGCGCTTGGTGTTGAGTATGGCCGAAGAAGGGCAGGCGGCCTATAGCGCCGCCGCCGACGTCTTCGCAGCAGCCTCAGCATTCGAACGCGAGGCGGTTTGCCGCGTTCGTGCGGCCATGACGGCCTACACGATCCAGTTATCCGATACCACGGCCCCTTTGGAGCGGATGCTGGCGCGGCTCGACGAGACCGAATACCTCGCGCGCGGCCGGCTGCACGTTGGCATTGCGTGGATCGCTGCCGCACTGCGCTGTCCGTCCCGCGCAGGAGCCCACCTAGAACAGGTCGATCCGCGAGCCACGAGCGAGGCAACGGACGTCGCGGTGCGATATCATAACGTCGCGGCGTGTGTTGCCGCGGCCCTAGGTGATGCCGATCGTTTTCGACGCGAACACGCGGCGTGGCTCGATGCAGCCCGAGCGCACGGCGCCGGCGCAATGGCCGGCGTCTATTACAATGGTGCCAAGTTTTTTGCTGCCTTCGGACTGCACGAGGAGGCGCGTGAAAACATCGACCAAGCATTACGAGTTGCGCGCGAAACGCGTAACCGCCATGCCGAAGAATGTGCGTACGCGACTGCAGCGCTATGTTACGTATTGAGCGGAGATCTGCGAAGTGCTCGCCAGGCTATCGACAAGATTCCGGCGACGACGGACAATCGCGTCAATATCATCTTCGCCTCGGGTGCGGGAGCCGCGCTGGGAGCCTATCTCGGCGACGAAACCTTGATCGAGAAGTGGTTCGATCGATTCGAAGCCTCAATCTTGTCGGCGCCGGAAATCGAGAGCGGCTTCGGGTTTTCCGAGGTGCTGGTGCGTCGCGGGCGCTACAAAGATGCTGAGGAACTCTTGCACCGCGTGCTGCCTGAGTGTGAGCTCGTGCGCGGCGAAGTTCCAACGTTGCTCGCTATCGGGCGCTATGGAGCGCCGGACGATCGCGCGCGGGCACGTGAATATTTGGTACGCGCCGGCAACGCCGAGAACACGATCGAAGGCCCAGCTCTCGCGCTCTTCGATGCGATGTGCCAATCCGAGGGACAGCCGGAGCAGGCGAAGCGGTTGGCGAGAGAGGCGGCTGACGGGTTCCGCCGCGTTCGCACCCCGCTTCTCGAGGCCGCGGCTCACGAAATGGCGGGAGACGTCGGCGCGGCGCTAGCGTTGTACCGCCGTTGCGGCGCAACGTACCACGTTGCACGCCTCGAAGGCGGCGCCTCAGAGGGCGCCGATTCACTCGACTCGGGCACTCATGCGGAGATTTCGGTCCTATCGATGCGGGAACGTGAGATCGTCGTCCTGGCGGCGGGGGGTCAATCGAATTTGGAGATCGCCCTCCGCCTTTCGATTAGTCACAAGACCGTGGAAAAGCATCTCGGAGCGGCGTATCAAAAGCTCGGCGTGTCCTCACGTCGAGCCCTTCGGTCGTACGTTCGAAGGTAGGGTTGCCCACCCATACCGCGGCGCGCCCCGCTCCCCTACGATGGCCTGGTGATGCAACATATACGATCGATTGCTTCGGGAATTGTGCTCTTCACATTCCCAGCCTCACTCCTGGGCGGCTGCGCGTCGTCCGTCGCGCCCGTTGCGCCGGTTTCGTCGCTCGCTCATCGGGCGATCGTGCAAACGGCCGCAAGCTGGGAAGCCGGCAAGAAAACGGAGCAATGGCTTCAGTTCGGCTTCGATGCGGGACACAGCGGCTACAATCCGCTCGAGAAGATCGTCAACGCCAAGACCCTCAAGAAGCTAAAAATCGCTTGGAACGACAAAAAGATCATTCAGCCCGGGGGCATCGTCGTCGATCACAACGTCGCCTACATTGACGACATGGGTCAAGCCAAGCAAGGGCTGTACGCGCTCAATGCGACCACCGGCGCGCGGAAGTGGTATACGAACCTTCAGCTCAACGGCAGTTGGGGAAGTTTTACTCACGCGGTGGCGGTGGTTGCGGGCAAGGTCGTCGTCTCGCCCTGCAGCAACGGTTCGACGAGCATGTTCTTGACCGGCCTTTGCGGCGTCAATGCGAAAACCGGCAAAGTGCTGTGGCGAACGTACTGCACGCAGTACCAGGGAAATCCGTGCGGCGGTCTTGTCAACGGCGGCACGTCGCCGACGCTCTATGGTAATCTCGTGTATTTTCAGAGCACGCAAGGTGTCAACGAGCAGCCCGACACTGAGGCGCTCGATCCAAGAACCGGTGCTATCGTGTGGGATGTGCCCGGCGTTTATCACTGCCCGGACGCCGGCGATGGGAGCAATAATCCTTTGCCCGCGGCAAATGGCCTAGTGTTCGCCGTGCTGGGCTGTCAAGGTTCGCAGGGTGCCACCGAGATCTGTGCGCTATCTGCCGCGACGGGGGCCGCCGTATGGTGCGATCAGTCTCCAACGACCTACATTGAGGATCTCATTGCAGACGGCAGTCACGTGTACTTGACGGAGCCTACCAGCAATCTCAACGTGGTCGCGCTCGATACCAACACTGGTGCGCAAGCTTGGACGGTGACGCTGCCGGGCGGGAATTACTCAGCGATGGCTACCGCAGACCAACGGCTTTTTGTCGAAGATGACGGACCGGGAGTCTACGCTTTATCGACGGCCACTGGAAAGTCACTCTGGAGCTATACGGCTAATGCGAATCTCTACGTAGGCGGCGTCTTGTCCGTCGCCAACGGTATCGTCTACGCCGACGGCGGCGGCGGAAACAACGGCAACGTCGCCATTACGGCGTTGAGTCAAAAGAGCGGGCACCTGATCTGGACGAGCGGTTCGATCGGCAACGGCGGAGCGCGAATGACGCCGGTGGTCCTCAACGGGACGGTGTACGCGGGATGTTACACGATGTGCTCGTTCACCGTGCCGGCCAAATGAAATCCAAAAACGTAAGGCACGGTGTTATTTGAGCTTCTGCGTGAAGACTGCGCCATCGCCTGCCGATCCGCCTATGAACGCCGTGCCGTAGAGCGTTCCAGTGACGTCAATGAGGTCGCCCATCGGACCTTTGGCGTCGTTGCTGTTCGTGCTTGCGAAATTGTGCACGACTTTCTCACGTGTTCCAACGATCTTAAATAGGACTCCGTTGTTCGTCTTGCCGCCCTCGGAGGTGACTCCATACAGTGCGCCTTTTACGCTAATCACACCGGCATACGGAGCGTTTCCGTCGTCGCCGTTCAAACCACGAAAGGCGTATACCGTCGTTTCAGCGGTGCCGGCAAACTTAAAGACGGTCCCGTTGTTAGTGGGACCACCTTGTTGAGTTGTGCCATACAGCGCGCCCCCCACGTCGGTTAAACCGGAATGTGGGGCGCCCCCGTCATTGGATACGTCTCCAAAGTTATACAACGCCGTCTCGGTCGTGCCGCTGAGTTTAAAGATCGTTCCCATGCCATGCGTGCCGCCGGTTGTCGTCGTGCCGAAGAAGCTGCCGTCGACGTCGACTAAAGGTCCGTACGGGAACTGTCCGTCGGGGGACGCGCCGAAGCTGTGCAGCACGGTTTCGGTCGAACCGCGGAACGAAAACGCGGTTCCCATGCTGTACGTTCCGCCCATATTCGTCGTGCCGTAAAACGTACCGTGCTCGTAGATCATTCCAGCCGTCGGGCTTCCGCCGTCGCTTCCCGATTTGAAACCGTAGAGTACCGTCTCTTTCTTACCGACGATTTTGAAAATCGTCCCGGTTCCAGTCGGTCCGCCGTTCTCTGTCGTGCCATATAGCGCGCCCTTGACGACGACGAGCTTTCCCAAGGGATGGCTGCCGTCGCGCGGGGAGCCCTTGAAACTGTAGAGCACCGTTGACTTGTTGGCGGCAAACTTGAAGACCGTTCCGTCGTCGTACTTTCCGCCTTGCTGAGTCGTGCCGTAGAACACGCCCTTTATGTAGACGAGACCCGCGTACGGATTTGCGCCTGCCGGCTGCCCGAGAAAGCTGAAGGTTTTGTAGCCGGAGCTCCTTGCCGTTTCGTCGGGTGAGGTCCCCGACCCGAATGGCAGCGTCGCGCGTCCGCAAGAAGCTAACGTCAAGGCAATCGTCGTCGCGGCGGCAACAAGAACGAGCAATCGGTGGCGCATACAGGCCTCCTCGATGTTGGCTCCCGTCAGTTAGCGGCAGGCAGCGTTAGGCGACATTCTTACGAGCTATGGGCCGCTCCTTGACGGCAAAAACGCCGTGCAACTTCAAATGATTGCAAGCAACCAACCGGAGGCTCTCACCTAAAGGGTGGCAGGGGCCCATGCGGAACAGATTTGGCTTGAGCAATAACGATTGGAAGCGTCTCTTAGCCGAGCCGGGGTTGGACGGGCACATCGTCCAGCTCTATCAGGATTCCGATTTCTATGGCGAAGCGATCAGTCACTTTGCCGCAGAGGGACTAGTGCGCGGCGAATCCGTCATCCTCGTCGCCACGGAACCGAACTGGCAGAGTATTTCGGCGCGGCTTAGGAATAAAGGTTTCGACGTTCCCGATCTCTTTGATCGCGGACAACTCACGTTTTTGAACGCGAATGATACGTTGCCGTTATTCATGCGCGGCAGCATGCCGGATGGAAATATTTTCAAACCGCTGGCCCACGAAACCATTCAAAGGGCACGCCGTGGCGGGACGTATTCGGGCGTGCGCTGGTGGGGAGAGATGGTCAACGTTCTTTACGTTGAGGGCAACGGCGAAGGATCCAATCGGCTGGAGCAGTTTTTCGACGATGTAGCGCACGAGGCAACGATCCCCATTTTTTGCTCGTTTTTCATGGACCGATATAGTCCCGCTATTTACGAGCAGGCCTTTGCAAACGTGTGCGCCACACATGGGCACGTCATCCCGGCACAGGATTACGTCAGTCACCGGCAAGCCGTGAATAAAGCCATTACCGAGGTCGTCGGGCCGATCGAAGGTGAGCTGCTGCGTTCGATGGCCTCGTGGAAGCGTAACGCCGCGGGAATGCCGTCTTCGCAGCAGGCGCTGCTCTGGGTCAAGGAAGCCGTGCCCGCTCATTTCCAAGATGTGCTGGAAAGAGCGAAAGCATACGATATGCCTGCGGTCGAGGGTGGGAAGCCGTGATGAAATCCCATCTTACCGATTGCGGAATACCAGGGATCGCCGAAATCCCGTATGGCTTCCATATGTGTCACTTCTATCCGTCTGGTCGCGTGCTGCTCGATGGGCTGACCGCCTACTTTCAGGCGGGGGTGCGTAACAACGAGCTCTGCCTGTGGGTAGGATCGTTGCCGTTGCCGGCCAGCGACATACATCGAGAGGTCACGAAGTATCCTGACCTCGTAAAGGCGGCCGAATCCGGGCAACTACGAATTTTGGACGCCCTGGACTGGTTCGGTGAACCATCGGTACTCGACGCGGGGCGCATGGTCCAGCGTTGGATCGCTGAGGAGGAGCGCGCCGCGCTCGACGGCTTCGAGGGCTTGCGGGCCACAAGTAATATCAGTTTCGTACCGCCCGAACATTGGCACCGTTTTATTGAATACGAACGAGTTTTGCACGAGAGTTTGCCTTCAAGGCGCATCCTAATCTGGTGTACGTATGACCGCGAAGACTGCGGGCCGGTGGAATTGATGGAGGTTGCCGGCCATCATCACGCAGTTCTGGAAAAAGGCTCCAAAGCCAACCGCGACGACCATTATTGGGAAGTCTTCATGCCGGAATCCCAGGGAAACATCGTGCAGAACGGTCGGTTCCCGGCTGCCTAGCCCCGCAGCTAGCCTCGATACGTTCTCGCAAGCGTCTTTTTTCTGAGTTCTCGATTCTCGCGTTCGCGGAAACTATCGACGACCTCCGAGCCCCGCCAAGCAACCATTTGGAAACGCTTAGGGGCCGATGAAGCCCAACTACAGGGGATCTTCAAAAGAGTAGCAGGCAGAAGCTACGGTCTGGCCGGGGTGCCTTTCGCAACTGCCGTGGCGCGCAGAACCGTATTTGCCTTGTAAACCCAGAACGTCCACATGCCACCCGCATTGATCGCTGTGACTCCGTTCTTCGCTTGTGCGGCGCTCGCCAGCGGCACCTCTATGCGCGAAGGCTCACTGGCGCGTACTCCACGATCGAGCCACGAGCACTGGCCCGGTTGCAGTCCTTGCGCGGCCGGCTTCGCGGCCTTCGCGAAGCGAACGGTTAGCGTCGGGCCCTGGGCTGACGCCATATTCCCGTCGCCGCGGCATCGCATAGGAAACGTGCTCGGCCTTGGTGTTGCCGTTAGCGAGGTACTTCCGCCGTTCACGAGTCCCGAATTCGCAAAAGGATTGCTGGCACGTTTGCGCTGCTCGTAGGCAAGATACGCCTTCGGGCATTGGTGAAGGACCCCGCGGTACAGGGTGACCGCGACGGGATTCGCGTCGGCCAGATCCTCGTCGAGCAGCAGCAAAAGTTGCAGGGCTTGACCGTCGGGTTTTTGTTGACCGGACATGACAGCGCACGTCTTATCGACGGCGGCAGCCATATCGGCCGCGGTCTGGGCGCGAGCGGCCTCAGCGTCGAGAAAAACGGCGAACAACGATATGGCCAACCCACACGCGACGCCGAGCGCTTTGTATCGCCGGCAGTTCACTTCTAAGCCTGGATTCGTCATGTAGGCACGTGGTTCGACGCGAAATTGACCTTCTCCAGCCATGGCCTCTCAACCGGCGAGAGGCGTGCTTCCGCGACTTTAGGGCGCGCCACTCCCGCGAAGGGTCGGGTTTCTCACGTAGCTTCTGAAGGTAGCGGCTATGTGCCGTCGGTCGACGATGCGACCGGTCTCTCTGACGCTTTGGCTTTTTCAACCGCCTCGATGAACGAGCGTTCTTCGGGCATGCGCGGAAAGCCCTTCGGGTATGTTCCCGTTGGGTGATCGTGCGAGAAACGTTGAGCGAGCACGGCCAAGTATTCGAAGTTCTCCCAAATCCCAGGCGCATCCAGGTCTTTTCGCACGAACGTAATAATCGGTAGCAGTGCGTTCCAGTTCCGCAAAACGACGTGCGACCATGTATCGCATGCAAGGGTTTTGTCGATGATCCCGTTCTTGACGAAGACCCCCAGGCTTTCGAAGAAATTCCCCACCGTGTCGATCGCCTGATACTCGTCCTGAAACTGCGACTGAGGCTGCGCGATCCGCAGCACCTCCTTCGGATCCTCGATGCGCGTGGGGAGCTCGTAGCTGACAAAGCGCTGCGCCTCCCTGAACGCCGGCGATTCCAGCGTTTCGCGACATTCGGTCAACGCGACGATCTGATTGCTTCCACGCATGTGCCGCAGTTGAATTAAGGCGGCGATTGCGGTCGCAGCAATGACCACGAGTGTGCCTAGCGTCGCGACCGTGTTAACGAGTTCCAAAGTCATAAATGCTCCTACGCGGGTGCAAGCGAGGCCGCATACTGCCGATCGACTTCGAGCCACTCGTCCTGAAGGTCGATGCGAGGCATTCCGGCAGGGTATGTTCCGCTTTGATGCGCGGCGAGCCACGCCCTCGAGAGGACCGTCAGATACTCGAAGTGCTCCCACAGACCCATGCCTTCGTCTCGTCGAACTATGGCCGTTACCGGCGCGAGCGTGTCCCACGTTGAATTGATCTGTCCAAAGAAGATATCGAGTACCAGCTTTCTATCAACTAGCCCGTGCTTGACGAGAACTCCCATCGCCTCATACGAATTGCCGAGGTGTGTGATCTGACTCCAGGCGGCCTGGTTTTGCGCGGTCATGTTCCGCCGATGGGTTATCTGATATCGAAAGACGGGATCCTTAAGCACGTCCTTCAAGTCGGTACGCACGAAATGACGCGCGGCTTGTAGCTCGGGGCTTTCCATAATCTCCTGCAATTGGCTAAAGGCGGTGATCTGATTACTGCCGCGCATATGGCGCAACTGAACGATTGCTGCGATAGCGGTCGCAGCGATGACTAAGAACGTGCCGAGTGTGGCAACGGTATTAACGAACTCCAAAGACATAGGCCCTCCAAAATGGCAAAGCGAGCTGATTCTACGTATAAACCTTCTCGATCCTAAGCAGTACGTGCTCTGTGAGAAAATCCGTGAGAAGAACTAGCGTCCTCACAAGACTGCTCACGATCAAGAGCTGATCGCAGCAGCGGGCGCCTTCGAATGTCGCAGATCCCATAACCCGTGGAAGGAGAGGACGGCGGAGAGTGCGGAACCCACGGCGAGCGCGAGGAGCGTCCAAACGAAGAAGAACGCTCCATTGGACTGAGCGAGCGTCCCAGCCGACAGTCCTCCGGCCTGGCTCACGTGAACGGTGAAAACGATCATGCCAGCGACCGAACCGAGAAGCATGATCGTATATCCTGATCGCCGCTCGGCGAGCACCAGCGTTCCGTATAGCCACACGGCGAGTATAGCCGCCGCGATTACGTTTAACGCGGCTGACTTATCCGATCCATAGACGATGTCATCTGTCAAGTGAAGAGACAGCAGCAGGATCGAGAGCAGAGACATGGTGGTTAAGACGATGTTGCGCTTCATGCGGATTCCTGTTGAGGCGGCAAATAAGAGAGTCACTGCTATTTTCTTGCCCGGCCTTCCTACCGGGTCAAATTCGGCCTTGAAACATAACCCAGGTCCAGGTTACGAAAGCGCATCCGTGACAGAGGAAAAACCGCGACCGATAAGGCACTTGCGGGACTTGGAGAGGTGGCAGAGCGGTTGAATGCAGCGGTCTTGAAATTCTTGCAGCTAGCCTCGATAAGTTCTCGCAAGTGTCATTTCTTCTTGACTAGTCGACTTATAGGCCCTTATCGATCCTAAGCGATGCTTATTGTGTGAGAAAATCCGTGAGAAGAATCTAGTTTCTCACTTGATTTCTCAGCAGCGAATCGCAGCGACGCTTACGGTGCTGCTTGCCATCCGGCCAGCATGAATATTTGGACGGACCCTCCGCGCTGTTAGCCTAAGGAATACGGGTCATGGCGTGAACTTCCAGATGACGGCTCCTAAATCGGCCTCATATGCGGTACCGTCGAGCTGGTCCACCGCAAGACCGACGATAATACCGAAGTTCGTTCCAATCGTCTCGACCTTTCGGTCGGCGGAGAGGGTTTTAACGTTACCGAGCGTTTGAACGTATAGCGTATTCGTTACGCGATCGAACGCAAGCAGTCCGGGATACCCCAAGTTGTCGATGTGCTCGGCGACCGATCCATCGGGCGCGTATCTCCGCACGACGGATCGGTCGGAAACGTACACGCTGTGGGTGCGCGGATCGACGACGATACCAGCCGGAGAGAATCCTTTTTCGAACGGCGTACTCGTGCCGTTCGGCGCAACTTTGTCGACGCGGTCGCTATAACCAACGTAAAAATCGTGGGTGCCGGGGTCGATAGCAAATGCACTTGGATTGGCGAAATTCCCGCCCACCGTGGTTGTGTGGCCGTTGGTCACCTTTAGGATTACGCCGCGTAGCTGCGTCAAGCAGTACAAATCGTGCGTGCTCGAGTCCACGGCTAACAGGCACGTATCAGGGAGCCCGTATAGCCACGCGTTAGCGTTACCGTCTGGGAAGACGCGTATGACGGCGCCCCCCGGGCCCGTCAGCCCAGCGACGAAGAGATCGCGCGTGCCGGGATCGAATGCGATGCTCTGAAGCGAGATGCCGCTCTCGGCTACGTAGAAGTTAAACGGAATCTTCTCGCTGGCGGCTTTGGTAATCCGGTATACGGCCTTTTCGAGAACATCGGAAACGTATAGCCGGTTCGTTCCCGGATCGACCGAAACGTATTGAGTGCCCTTAAGGTCGCTGCCGACAAGCGTTTTACTTCCGCCGGGGGCGAGGTCCCAAACTCCGTCGCCGATGGTTGCAACGTACAAATGATGCGTGTGGACGTCGAACGTCACGCCGAGCGGGCCGCGCCATCCCGAGCCGATAGGGATAACCGCATCGTTTCGGTTGATGATGAAGACCGAGTTGAGATCGGGGTCGCTGGCGTAGACCTCACCCGAGTCCGGGTTTAGCGACAATCCATATGCGTTAAGGCCTTTGGCGATTGCCACCTGGGGACGCTGCCCCGGGGGTACTTCCCACACTTTGTGAGTACCGTAATCGCTCACGTAGAGAATGTGGTTGTTGGGATTGACGGTCAGGCCTAACGGGCGATCGAACCCCGTTGCGGCCGTGGAGATCGTCCCATTTGGATGCACGGCTTTGATCGTCCCATCACCTGCATCGACGACGTAGACGATGTGCGTACTGGAATCGACCGCAATTGTAAGCGCGTTTTGAAACCCCGACGCTACCGTGATCACCGCTCCGGTGACGGGGTCGATCTTCTTGACGTCTTGATCCAAGACGTAGACGATCTTCGTCTTTTCGTCGATCGCCACGCTGCGTAGATGAAAGGTCCAATCAGAACCAATCTTTTGCTGACCCCAGGGACGTAAGCTGCGCGACGCGACGGCGCTTCCGAATGCCGGTCGCACGCCCACGGCGCTGTGAGCATTGGGGAGGCTGCCGGACGCGCCGCTGCCGCAACCGGCGATCAGGGAGCCGGCAAGCAAGGCCACCGGTAGACGAAAGGTGCGAGAGTTCACGGGCGTTCTCCCATACAAAGCGCGCACTGCGTCTCCCCTGAAGGGAGCCGCTGTGAAGACAACGATTCGGCCGTACGGCTCGTTCCCCCGTTAGGAGATTCTCTTCACAAGTAAACTCTCACCCGCCATTGAACGTTAGTGGTGAAGAGGGGGCAGCCTATATGTCGCTGTTTAGGACTGTTTTGGGTCGTGGCGCGCTTACGGCAGGGGTCGCTTCGCTCGTCCTGTTCGCAGGAGGGTGTACGTCGAATGGCCTTATCGCTCGAAACGGCGAACCGGCCGCGGCGCAAGCGCTGAGAGGAAACGACACCGGGAACTACGCCATCGCGGCAACGTTTCCGAAGACTGCTAACGGAGCGCAATACCCAGAGGGAAATCTCGTCGAAATTAATGGGAAGCTGTACGGCATCGCGCAAGGTGGAGTCAGCTCGACCGATGGCACAATTTTTAGCGCCGCCGGCGGCGAAATCAAGACGGTCTACCGTTTCAATTCCCGGGCGAACGACGGTAACACTCCAAACTTCGATGTCATCGCCGTCAAGGCCGGGACCGGCGACGTTACGATCTACGGAACGACGCAAAACGGCGGGGCCAATAATCACGGCACGATTTTCAGCTATGACCCCAAGACCGACAAAGAATCCATCGTCTACAGTTTCCAGGGCAACGCCGACGGCGCGAGTCCGGGAGCGGGCGTCATCTATCATGACGGCGCGCTGTACGGGACGACGCGTCGCCGCGGCGAGAACGGCAAAGGCGGCCTCTTCAAGTTCGCGCTGCCGAACGGAAAAGCGGGCTCACCCGAGGTGTTGCACCAGTTTCGTGCGATGCCCGATGCGTCCGACGTGGAAGCGCCGCTGCTGTACCACAACGGTATGCTTTGGGGCGTATCCAAAGAAGGCGGCGAGTTCAAAGGGCCGGCGGGCAGCTTCGCAGAGGGATACGGATCGGTTTTTAAGTTCGGCCTCGATGGCAGCGGCGGCGTCTGCAGCAGCGCAAACGGCGATGAGCTGCTGCAGCCCGACAAGGCTTTTGTCAATAACAGCGACGCGTTTTTAGTTTCCGTGGGATCGTCGTTTGACGATCCGGACGGGTTCATCTGGATCATTCACGACAGCGGTTGCCGTATCGGGATTCCACGCGACGGCAGAATTCCAAAGAGCTTGGGGGGACATTCCCCGTCGGGCGCGCTCGTCTATTCGGGCCCGGATCTGATCGGCGTCATGTTCGGCGGCGGACCCGATGGCAGCGGGGTCGTCTACCGATATACCGGTCGGGCCGGTCCGCCACCGCCGGGGAAATCGTCGTTCGAAGTGCTGCACACGTTCACCGGGAAACTGGGCGCGCGGTCTGTCGACGGGTGTAAACCCGTTGCGACGCCGATCCTCGTCGCTGGGAAGATCTTCGGAACGACGCGCGGATGTGGAAAAGACGATGTTGGAACCGTCTGGGGTTGGAATTAGGATCGTAGTGAGCGTCCCGTATAGCCACACGACGAGTATCGCCACCACGATGACGCTCGACGCTGCCCATGCTTTCGACCTACGCTCATGCAATGGAAGGCGTAGCTAGAGAGGCCGTCAATCGGCTAGCCATCAGAGGAAAACCCGTATGAAATAAGGCACTTGCGGGGCTTGGAGAGGTGGCAGAGCCTGGTTTAATGCAGCGGTCTTGAAAACCGCCGAACCGGCAACGGTTCCGTGAGTTCGAATCTCACCCTCTCCGACGAGCTTGTGAGCTTGCCTCAGTGCGCGATCACAAAAGAGAACCAAATGGTCTTCGCTGGGTCAGTGGAGCTTCGGAAGGCCACGCGAACCCTTCCCGATGTTACGGCCTTGAGGATAAACTCGGTAAAAAAGCCGGTCCTTGGGGGCAACGACGTTCCATCGCGATAAACCAGGGCAACGCCGTTCGACGTACGCTTTGCGAGAGTCCAGTCCCACGAGTTCTCGGAAGCCGGCAAGTCCACGGCGAAGGTGTCTCCGACAATGCCGAAGATCGTAGAACGTGAGTCGGATTCCATAATCGGCCCGAAGTCCGGGCGAGGCGGCGGAACGATGCGTTGCAGCGTGCCCTGAGTCGCAGATACCGCAAGCCCGCGAGCGTCGAGCATATCGAGCTCGCGACCGCCCTCGCAGAAGAAGTATCGCGTGGCTAGCTGCTTTCCGTGAGATGATTCCGGACGAAGCTGCATCTTGCCGCTAAATGGTTCCTTCTCGAACTTGATCGACCAAGCCCCGTGCGTCGTTATTGAGTCTCCGCGATGAACGCCTCCCGTGAAGCGCTCTGTCATCACGAACGTCCCGCTGCCAAGGCCGCCGGCAGACGGATCGACGAGGGTAACTTCGGTCCAAACTCCGGCACAGTCGGCGCACACAAGCACCCCCGCATACTTTCCGTCGACGGGAAAGTCACCGCCTGGCACGAGATAGGCGCGCACCGTGGTTTGAGACATGCCGAAGCTCAGTGCGCAGGCCAGAGCGATTGCCAGTATGCCGCGTCGCGCAAGCGAGGTTCGCGTTTCCATCCTCATGCAATATGTTCCATGATTGGCCGATTCCCGCAGCGTCACTTACCCTCCCACGGATGGGGAGCGATGCAACCCGAATTGCTACCCAACGCCGCGAGACTTGTAGTCAGCAGACGGTACGAAACAAGACCGAGGTGGTTAGTGCTACGAACGAAGCGATGCGCCGAGGCATTATGTGACACGCGAACGCACGGCTGATAACGTTCTTGAAAACCACCGAACCGGCAACGGTTCCGTGAGTTCGAATCTCACCCTCTCCGAGCTATTCAAGGCGTTCCAGCGAGCGGAGCGACGGGAAGAGCTTCATCCACAGCAACGCGATCCCGACGCTAGCAACGCCGCCCAGCAGCGCCGAAGGCATTGCTCCCAAGAACGCAGCAACGGTTCCGCTCTCGAAGGCGCCGAGTTGATTGGACGCATTGATGAACAAGAAGTTCACGGCGCCCACGCGGCCTCGCATCGCATCGGGCGTGCGCAGCTGAACTAGCGCGGAGCGGATGACGACGCTAATCGTGTCGGCGGCTCCGAGAATCGCCAGCATGACCAGCGACAGCCAAAACCAGTGAGACACGGCAAAAACGATCGTCGCCAGTCCGAAGACGATCACGGCACCGAACATCCGCGCTCCGGCGCGCCGCGAGATCGACCGGTGCGCGAGGATGGCCGTCATCACCAACGCGCCGACGGCGGGCGCCGCGCGCAACACGCCCAACCCGAGCGAACCGACGTGCAAGATGTTGCGCGCATAAATCGGCAGCAACGCCGTCGCGCCGCCGAAAAGCACGGCAAAGAGATCGAGCGAAATCGTGCCCAGAATCGCGGGATCGCGCCGTACGAACGCTACGCCGGCGAGCAACTCCCGCCACGAGCGCGATTGCGTGGAATCCGCGGCGGCGGTCGCCCCTGCTGCGATCGAGGCGCTGAGCATCGAGGCAATTGCCCAGAACACGAACATCAACGCATACGGCACGCCCGGCGAAATCGCATAGAGCAAGCCGCCCAGCGCGGGACCCGCAATGGTCGCGAACTGCAGTCCGCCCGATGATATCGCGGCACCGCGGGCAAGCGCGCTGCGCTCCGTCACCGCCGAAAGTAGTGCGGCAGTGGCCGGGCTCTCGAAGGCATCGGCAACGCCGAGTACGGCGATCGCTCCAAAAATCGCGGGCACCGTCACCCAGTGTCCGAAGCTGCCCCACGCCAGGAACGCCGCAACCACGCCTTGGGCGATCTGGCACGCCTGCATGACGCGACGCCGGCTAAAACGATCGGCGGCCGAACCGGTCACGAATACCAGCACGGCCGTAGGAACGAACTGCACCAGGCCGGCCATGCCCAAATCGAACGCGCTGCCGGTCAGCGAGTAGATCTGCCACCCAATCACGACGGACGCCACTTGATATGAGAATTCCGAAGAGAAGCGAGCGGCCAGATAGATCAGAAACGGCGGATGGCGCAATGGACTGTTGAGCACGACCTCGAAGGTCATTCGTCACGCTAATTGGAGGTGCCCGTTCGTGCGAACCGCTCTTACACTCGCCGCCTTTATCTTGACATCGTCCATTGCTGCCGTGGCAGCGGATGCAGTTGCGCCCTCGGCTATCGTGGCTTCGCCGTCAACCTACGACGGCAAGACCGTAACGGTCAGCGGTAAAGTCTCGAACTTCCAAACCTCGAAGACGATGATGGGATCGGTTGCCGGCTACCAGCTGTGCGATAGCGAATGCATCGTCGTCATCGACGAAACGAATACAGCGCAAACCAACGGATCGACGGCGAGCGTCACCGGAACTTTTCACGCGACGTTCAAAGCGCCGCGAAAGACGTTTACCAACGCGGTCGTCATTTCGAAATAGCCGACTCGCGCTTGTTTGACCTCGGAGCAAACGTAACTCTGCTCGTTAGGTAACGCGTTTTGCCGTTGGGTACGAACGATCCATGGCAAACGTTCTGAATCAATATCTCGACCTAGCCGGCGACGCCGTCAACGTACTGGTGACTCAAGGTACCAGCCTCCTCGCGCAGCGTATCGAACAATACGCGCGCGTTGGTGACGAAATCATCGTGACTTTACGAAAAAACGATGAGGTCCAGGCAGCCGATTTTGCCGAGCTGCTGAGCGGCCGGGCACACGCGACCGCTAATTATATGCGTACTCGCGACGGCCGCCGCATGTGGTCCGACGCGCAGGACGCCATGAGCGGCCGCGGGTGGGTCATGGCCGGTGCGGGATTGTTGACCGGATTTCTCGCCGCGCGCGCGATTCGGTGCAGTCCGCCGTCGAGGTACGATCTCTGATGAATCTCATCCCGGACGCGATCACCGACGCGCTGGCGCGACTACGTAACGATATCGAAAGCGCCGTCCGCGCCGAGCTGCGAACCTTCAAAGAAGAAGCCATGGAGCAGTTGAGGCCGTTGTTGGCCGCTGCCGGAATGGCGACGGTGGCGGCGGTGGTCGGTTTGGCTTTCGTCGGCGCGTTCACCGCACTGTGCGTGATCGCGCTCTGCACCGTACTTGCGCCCTGGCTCGCCGCGATGATCGTAACCGTCATTTGGGGCATCGTTGCGGCAGCGCTTGGGTCGACGGCCGTCGCTCGAGTGAAGGCGGCGTTGCCTCTAAAATTCGATAGAACTGCGCGAACCGTGAAAGAGGATGTGGCATGGATCAAGAGCGATTTGAAACTGCGGAAATAAACGACGCCGGCATAGTCGACCGTGCTAGGGATGCGGTTAACAGCGTAGGCGACAACCCGATGCTGATGCTGCTCGGCGGCCTCGCCGTCGGATTTCTGATGGGTATGCTGGTCCCGGTTTCGCGTTTTGAAAACGAGCAGCTGGGCTCCGTGGCCGACGATCTGCGGGGTCGCGTGCGCGAAGCCGGCGCACAAGCGGCTCGCCGCGGCGGCGAAGTCATCAAAGACTCCATCGACGCGGCGACCACCACCTCGTACTAGCGAGCGATCGTCGCGCGCGCCTCTAGCGCCTGTTTCGCCACGGCGGCGAGGGCCTCGAGGTGCGCGCGAGTCAGCTCGTCGAGCTTTCCGTTGAGGGCCACGGCACAGTTGTGGGAGAGATCCTCGAGCTGCAGCCGCGCCAGCGATTGCGCGTCGGTAGGCGTACCGTCGGCCGGCGCGATCCAGAGCTGCGCGAGCCGTTTAGCAAAACGCATTTGAGCGTTACGCCGAACGACGCCCGCGCGCGCGACGGCTCCGCTTGCAATATCGCCGTAGATCCCGGTGCGCGACCAATCGAAGAGATCGACGAGCGTCATCGTCGTTCCACGGCCGTACTTCGTGCTGAGATCGTCGATGCGCTGTAAGGTCAGCGGTGCGAAGAGTTCGCCGAGCGCCTGATCCTGCGCGCTGCCGGCGATCTCGACGATCGGAACATCGTGTCGCGGTGCAGGATTGTAGGCCCAGGTTCCACCGGCTTCGAGCGAGCTGGCCTCGTCATAGGTCAAGCGATTGAGGACGTCGGGATTGAAGTGCCAGGCCGCGTCGGAGAACAGGTACTGCTGCAGCGTCCGCCACGCGGCGTATTCGTCCGCGCGCGACACGGGCTGCAACGGCGGCTTACTGCGCGGATCGCCGGCGTTAGCCCGCGAGAGGTATTCACCGCCGATAATATGTGCCGGCATCGTCGCGTCGCGCACGTAGTAGCGCAGCGGACGCAGGAAGGCGCGCCGCGCTTCTTCGTAGGACTGGCCTTGCGCCGGAAACCGCTTGGCCACCGAGTCGAGAATGCCGTGCAGCATCGCCAGCTGCGTGCGTTCCCACGTTAACGGACGATCGCTAAGGTCGTACATCTGCACGCGCGGATCGATGGCATGCCCCTGGTCGAAGAAGGCGTCTTCGTCCGACGCGAAGCGATACGTCGGATCGCTCCAGCGCGAAGCGAGCGCGTTGAGCGCGCCTACTTCGGCTCGCGGCGTCGTCGCGTTGGGGACGTACTCGTATCCCCATTTGACGGCGTAGTAATCGTAGGGCCCAAGCCCGAGCTGAAGATAATCGCCTTGCGGCGTGCCTTTCGGCCACAGGTTCACCGGCGCGTACTCCATCACACTGCTGCCCACGCCGTGGCGTGCGGTGAAGTTGCGGTCTTGCAGATCTTTGGCTGTATACGCCATCGATCCGATGAAGTTGTGCTGGAGGCCGAGGTCGTGGCCCGACTCGTGCAGCACGACCGCGCGAATCGCTTGAATCGTGTAGTTCGCTTCGAGCGCCTCGCTGTCGGGGAGTCCGCGCGCGGGCGCGATAACGTAACGGTAGGTTTGACCGGAGAGTCCCTCAACCGAATCGATGTTGATGCCGGCGTTGATTTCCTGGCCCGTGCGAGGGTCGGTCACGATCAGCGCCTCGGCGCCGTATTGCGGTGTCGACGAGTCGAACCAACGCACCATATTGTGTCGGATGTCGTCGGGATCGAAGCTCGACGAACCGTCGGGCTGCTGCTCGACCTTCACGGCGTCCAGAATGCCGATCTTCGTAAACGCGTCGTTCCACGTCATCAACGCGTCGGCGATCGTTTGCCGATATGCCATTGGAACGTCGTTGCTCAACGTGAAGATCAGGGGATTTCGGGCCGCCGAGGGCGTGCCGGGCGTCGCCGGATCGAAGTTCCAGCGGCTGACGTAGTACACGTTACGCGTCGGATTGGCGTCGCTTTGAAAATCGATCAGCGGCTGCTCGAAGTAGCCGACGCGCGGATCGGCGATGCGCGGCATGTAACCGCCCGCGGGAGCGGCGATGAAGTTGTACGTCATCTTGACTTCGACGCTGCGCGGATCCGGCACGTTGTCGATCACGTCGGGATCGTCGCTCGACCAGGTTTGGCTGACGCGAAGGATGGTGTTTTGCGGGAAGGCTTTGGCTTCGATGAAGTACGAGCGGCCCGAGTCGAGTTTGTAATGGTGCTGCGGCTTGTCGTCGAGCGCGTCGAACTGTGCCTGTAGGTCCGCGACGTCTTCCAGAAACGGCGTGGCCGCGATGACCACGGCGGTCGGCGACTCGGAAACGATCGGCGTGACGGCAACGACGGAGCTGGGCAACGATTCCCGTGCGCCGACACTTTGCGGCGTGTTCGGATCGACTTTCGCAAACGTGTTCGGCCAGCGAATGACCAGCGAGTTCTCCGCGCGCTCGAAGTGAATGATGCGCCCCGGCGCGACGTACGGCTCGCCCGGCGCCGGTCCGAAGCCCCCCAAACCGGTGGTCGGAACGGACGTTTCGATCAGGTCCGCGCCGAGTTGCGCTTTGGGGATCGACAGATAGACTTTCCCGTTTTTCTTGATGACGGCGATCAGTCCGGGCGACACCTGAGCGTCTTTGACGAAGGTTTCATAGGGTGCGGGCGACGCCGACCCCGAAGCTCCCTTGCCGTCTTCCTGAGCGAGTGCTCCGGCCGTTGCGAACGCAAACGCCGCGACGGCGCTAAGGCAACATCGAAGATAACGCATAGCGAAGGCTGGAGTTCAGCGAGGCCTGAAATAGACCTATGAGGTTTGAGTTCTCTGAGGATTTTTTGATGTACATCCCACCGGCTTTTTCAGTCGACGATCGTCGTTGGGCGGTGGCGTTGATGGAGCGCTACCCGTTTGGCGTGCTCGTCACCTGCGACGCTCCCTATGCGGTGACCACTCACTTGCCGATGTTTCCGTTCGAACGGGAAGGCGCGCTCTACATCGCCGGTCACGTCGCAGCCGCCAATCCCCACGTCACGTCGATCGCGGCCGGCGCGCCGGCGACGGCGGTCTTCACGGGTGCGCACGCGTTCGTTTCGGCTTCGTGGTATACAGAGCCGTACGCGACGGTGCCGACCTGGAACTACAGCGCCGTGCGGGCTTCGGGCAGCCTGCAGACGACCTCCGCTCGGGACGTCGTGCGCGAGCTCTCGGAACGATTTGAAGGCAACGCTCCCGGCGCTTGGCGGATTGACGGCCTATCGCCGGAGTACCTCGAGAAGCAGCTGCGCGGCATCGTCGCGTTCGAGATGCGCGTCGACGTTCTCGACGCCAAAGCCAAGTTGAGTCAAAACCGCACCCAGGAAGATCGAGCGCGGGTCGAGCGCGCGTTGGCCGGTTCCGACGATCCGATGGATCGCGCGTGCGCCGCGGCGATGCGCGAAAGCGAGGAACGGTGCTAGCCGTCAACGACTACACGCTGCTCAAAAGCGTGCGCGCGGTGTGTCCGCGCTGCTTTGCCGAGAACGAGGACTTCGATCCGGAGTATCCCGACGACATCTGCGACGGGCATCTCGTCGAGCGCGACGGCCGCGTCTATCTGCGCCGGTTCTGCCGGCGCGGCCACGGCGAAGTCTGGTCGCTGTACGAAGAGAACGCGCCGCTATGGCGCTACCTGCAGCAGTGGCGCGTGCCGACCAAGGTCGTCAATCCCGATACCGAGCAGATCTTTCCGGTACCGATGGGCTACGAGTACGGATTGGGCCCATCGCATCTGCAGCATTCGTGCATCTATCTGCTCGACATCACGATGCAATGCAATCTGTCGTGTCCGGCCTGCTTTACCAGCTCGAGCCCCTCGGTCTCGCAGTATCTGCCGCTCGATCAAATTCTCCGCGCCGTCGAGACGGCGATCGAGCGCGAGGGCGGCCGTTTAGACGTCGTGATGCTCAGCGGCGGCGAGCCGACGATTCATCCCCAGATCGGCGCGATCGTCGACCGCCTGGCGGCGCTTCCCGTGACGCGCATCTTGATCAATACCAACGGCATCCGGCTGGCCAACGAAGACGCGTTTCTCGAGAAGCTCGCATCCTATCGCGATCGCGTCGAGGTGTATCTCCAATACGACGGACAGCGCGCGAGCACGCAGGAGGATTTTCGCGGCGTCGATCTCACCGAGCTCAAGGCCCGCGTCGTCGAGCGTCTTTCGCGGGCGCGCATCTTTACGACTCTGGCGATGACGGTCGGTACGCACAACGCCGATCAAATCGGCGAGGTGCTCGACACGGCGTTTAGCACGCCGTACGTCGGCGGCGTTATGTACCAGCCGCTCTTTGCCTCGGGCCGCGCGCCGCACATCGATCCGATGGATCGCGTTACGACGACCGGCGTCCTGTCGCGAATCGAAAGTCAATCGCGTAACGGCGCTCGCGCGCGCGATCTCATCGCGCTGCCGTGCAGCCATCCGGATTGCTGTTCGATCGGATACTTCATCAAGGGAAAGGACGGCGCGTATACCGGCCTCGCGTCGATCGTCGGAGAAGACGCGCTGCGCGACAACTTGAGCCTGTTCGGCAATACGATTTCGTTTTCGGAGCCGTTAGGCGCGATCCGCAACGCGCTCTTCGGCATCATGTCCGAGACGATGACGCTCTCGCGCCCGCAGCTGCTCGATCATCTTCGGACGCTGTGCAGTGCGTGCGATCTGTCCTTTACCAGCGGTTTCGTCGGCGAGCGCGTCAAGCGCGTTACCGTCAAGCATTTCATGGACGCAAACACGCTGATCGCCGAGCGCTTGGAGCAGTGCTGCGTGCACGTCGCGGGTGCTGGAAACGACCCCGTCCGCATGCCGTTTTGCGCGGCCCGATTGTTTCCCAAAGTGCGAGAACGCGCCCTTGAAGGCACCGTTTCCCGTGCGGCGAATCGCACCGTCCCCACATAAATACGAGAAGAGGAGAGCCTCACCAATGACGACGGCAGCCAAAGTTGGTATTACCGGTATCGACGCCAGCTACTATCTAACAAAGGATCTTAATAAAGCGACCGCTTTTTACACGGGTCTGTTCGGTACGGAGCCCACGATGCACGTGCCCAATATGGTTTCGGAGTGGACGTTCGACCAAGACGGCACCACGTTCGGACTCTACCAGCCCGAAGACGCCGCGAACTGGCGTCCCAGCGGCGGCGTGCTCTTCCACGTCGACGACATTAATGCGTCAAAAGACGCGGCCTCGGCCGCCGGCTCCACGTTCGACGAGCACGTCGAAGAAACGCCCGGCTGCTATATGGCCTTCGGCAACGATCCGGAGGGTAACAGCTTCATCCTGCATCAGCCGAAGTAATCGGCGCAAAGCACCTTCCGAGGAGCCCCCAACCGGGGCTCCTCGTGTTTAGGCCAGCCGCTCGGTTGGTATAAAAATAGCGTGCAGTCAACGCGACTGATGCGCTCGCGCATCAACGATCGCCTGGCCCGCGCAACGCAATATCCGATCGCGCTGATCGTCGCTCCGGCGGGATTCGGTAAAAGTGTCGCGTTGCGTGACTTCTTGCTGAGCACGCGCGCCGAGGTCACTCGCTGCGACATCCGCCCCGAGAACGGAACCTTGCTCGCCTTTGCGCGTCGCCTAAGCGAAACGCTTGCGAGCGTCACCCCGAGCATCGCGGCGGCATTCCCCGAGATGCAGCAGCGCATCATGGAGACCGGCGAGCCGATCGAGCGCCTCTGCGACTGGTTCGTCGAGCATCTCAAACGCACGTCGTGCACGATCGTCGTCGACGATCTCCATTTTGCCGATCCGCCGGCGATCGCGTTTCTCGTGGACTTGATCGACCGCACCTACGAGCGCATTCATTGGATTATCGCGACGCGGTCGGACGCCGAGCTTCCGGTCGCGTCGTGGCTGGCGTACGGGCGCATGGATCTGGGCGTCGACGAGAGCGTCCTGCGCTTTACGCCCGAAGAAGCACTCGCGGCGGCCGACGAAGCGCAATCGGGCATCGAACCCGACGAAGTGGAGGCGCTGCGCGAGCTGACCGAAGGCTGGCCCGTCGCGATTGCCATCGCCTTGCGAACGCACACGCACGCATCCGACTTACGTTCGGCCGCGGGTGCCTACGAAGCCGCGACGCGCGAGATGATTTACCGGTATCTCGCCGAGCAGGTGTTCGCGGGGCTCTCCGAAGCGCAGCGCAACTTCCTGCTCGCGACGTCGGTGTTCTCGACGTTCGACGTCGGCATCGCGCAAACGCTCGGCGGCAGCGACTTCATCGCCGACCTGCGCCGGGGCGTCGCGTTCCTCAACGAGATCTCGCCGGGACGATATCGCTATCACGATCTGTTCGCCGCATTTCTCGAGACCGAACTGCGCCGCTTGGGCGAAAGTGCGTGGGCGGGCGTGCTCTGCTACGCCGGTCAGCTCATGGAAGAACGCGGAGAGTCCGCGGCTGCCCTCGTCCTCTATACGAAAGCCGGCGACGCCGGATCGATCCTGCACGTGATCGAGCGCGACGGTTTTGCGCTCTTCGAACGCGGTCACGCCGACGCGCTGGCTGCCGCGCTCGACGCGGTCCCCGACGCGATTCGCAACGCGAACGCCGCCGCACTGGGCTTACGCGCGACGCTCGACGCGGCGCGCGGACACTTCGATTCGTGCCGGCGCGGTTTCGTGGCCGCAATCGAGCGCGCGCAAGACGACGCGCTGCGGTTGGCGCTGGTGCATCGTTACGCGATCGAACTGGTGCGGCACGAGCGCGCGTGCATCGAGCTGCTCGAACCGTACGCCACCAACGAACTCGTCGTGCCGGCCATGCGAGCGCCGCTGCTCGGCACCCTTGGCACCGCGCTCGCGCGCGTCGGACGCGTCGAAGAGGCCATCGCGACCATCGCGCAGGCCCTCGAATACGTCGACGGTTCGACCGACGACGATACGCTGGCGCGGCTCTACCAGCAGGCAGCTTACGTGTACCGGCTCGAGTCCACGCACCAGCAAGCGCAGAACTACGCGACGCTCGCCGTCGAGCTCGCGCTGCAGCGCAATCTCAACGAAGTTGCCGTGCGCGCGTACAGCGTGCTCTATCAAATCGCCTACGACGACGGCGACGATCCCATCGAATGCTTGACGATTCTCGACAAGCTGCTCGAGTGCGCGCGCAAGGGGGGCAGCACGCAGGCGCTGCTCTACGGACTGTTGGCGACGTACGCCATCGAAGCCGAGCGCGGAAACGAAGCGATGCTCGAACGGCTCGATCGGGAGCTGCAGGCGATCGTGGGCGGATTGCCGCGCGTTCGTGCCGAGGTCTTGCTGCCCGCGATGGCGCTGCGCGCGGGTTGGGAACGCGACTTTCACCGAGCCTACGAACTCCTCGCGGGCACGACCGAGCTGCAAACCAACCACGAACGCTGCGCGTACCGGGCATCGGAACTTGCGCTTTACGCGCTCGCGGCAGGCATGCGTGCCGAAGGCGAAGCCGCGCTCGGCGAAGCGCTGTCCGCGCTCGCGTTGTGCGAAGCGTCCACGCGGCGCACCTTGCGCGCGCGGGTGATGGTGGCGTGTGCGGAACTGCTGCGCGGTCATACCGCATCGGCGCACCGCTACTTGAGTGAAGTCGAACGTGCGCTGGTTCCGTCGATGCGCTGGCTGCGCGCGTTCGCGCACGTCGCGCGCACGCTCTACCGGGTCGCGCTCGGACAAGCCGACCGGCTCGTGCTCGCGGGCGCACTCGAGCGACTGCGCGCCGAACAGCTTGGGGGAATCGCTCGCTTGCTCGAGGCGATGCCGTTCCCGCAGAGCAGCGAGGGCGGCTACTCGACGCTCACGCCCGCCGAACGCGACATCTTACATCTGCTCGCCACCGGCGCGAGCACCAAAGAGATCGCCGCGAAATCGGGACGCAGTCCACGGACGGTCGACACGCACATTCGTTCGCTCTGCCAGAAGCTGCGCTGCAGCGGCCGGCGCGCCGCCGTCGCGCTTGCTACGGGTTCGGGCTGGGTACAGACGTGAGAACCGTGCTACGCTCGAACGGCCTTGCGGCGCTCCTGGCTGCTTTTGCGTTATCTGCCTGCAGTAACGCGACGCCGTCCATGGTCGCGCCCTCCGGTCGTGCGCCGGCGCCGGCACCGGTTCACATGCATCCCGCCGAAGGCGCCAACGCGCTGCCCGGCGAGGGTGCCAACGCGTTGCCCGGAGCGACGCTGCCGTGCGTCTTCAATCCGGCGCAAGGTCAGGCCAACTGTACCGTCGCGATCAACACGAATATTCCGCCGGCAAGTAATCCGACGGAGCCCGCGTCGTTGATTCCCGGCCTGCATCCATCCGATCTCATCGGTGCGTACGCTCTGCCCTCGCAAAATCGGGGACAACTGGTCGCGATCGTCGACGCCTACGACGATCCGACCGCCGAATACGATCTGGGCGTGTATCGAACGGCGTTCGGTATAAAAGCGTGCACGACGTCCAACGGATGTTTCCGGAAGGTCAACGAGCGCGGCGGCAAGCCGTATCCGTCGGCGAACACCGAGTGGTCCGACGAGATCGCACTCGATCTCGACATGGTCTCGGCGGCGTGTCCGAACTGCACGATTCTGCTCGTCGAAGCGAACTCGGCATCGATCGACGACCTCGGCACGTCGGTCGATGAAGCCGTCGCCCTCGGAGCGCGCGTGATCAGCAATAGTTATTACGCCTTCGAGTGGCAGCAAGAAGCGTCCGAAGACGCGCACTACCGCCACAACGGCACGGCGATTACCGTTAGCTCCGGCGACGCGGCCGAGACGTTCTATCCCGCGGCGTCGCCGTACGTTACCGCCGTCGGCGGGACGTCGCTCAAAGGGAGCACCGGAGCGTGGGCCGAGTCGGCTTGGTCGTACGCGGGCGGCGGCTGCACGCAATACGAACCGCGGCCGAGCTATCAGAGCGGCGTCGTGAAGTGTTCGAAGCGTTCGTCGGTCGACGTTGCCGCGATCGCCGATCCGCAAACCGGCGTCGCAACGTTCGCAACGAGCGCGGGCGGCTGGATCGTTGCCGGCGGCACCAGCGTGGGCGCGCCGCTGGTAGCGTCCGCCTACGCGCTATCCGGAAATCTCCAGGGACCGGCGTATTCGTATCAACATCGCGGCGCGTTTGCCGACGTGCTCCCGGCCGGTTACGATTTCCGTACGGGAATCGGCACGCCTAACGGCGTCGCGGGGTTGTAGCCCAGAACGACCAGCGTTTTCTTCGGCAGCGGTCGCAGACCCAGCGCGATACGATGTGACCCGTTTCCAGTTCGATTAAGCGGATCATGCCGCACTTCTCGCACACACCGTGCGCGTCGCCGTCGCTAAAAAAGCAGAACGTTTCAGTCGGCTTCCCGCAGGCGCAGGCGAGTTGCGGTGTGGGCGTCATACCACAAGTGTGCCCGGCCGCGGATTGAAACGAACTGCGTAATTTTGCGTATGGGCCGTGGCCCATTCACTGCAATGGTTGCGTCGACTTCAGAATGCCTTGACCGTCGGAACCGAGGTAGAGGTATCCGCCGTTCCAGCGGATGCCCCAGAAGCTGTGGGTGATGAGGTTGCGATCGAGCCGTCGCCACGTCGATCCGGTGTCGCTGGAGAGATAAGCGCCGCGTAACGTCGTGAGCGCGACGAGCTCCCGTTTTCCGGCCGCCGCGGGGCTGAAGACCATCTGGCGCGCCGGCGAGTAGATAAACGCCGGCCGCGGCTGGGCGGAGCGTTCCGCGAGATCGCGATCGGCCGGTCCTCGCAGCAGCGGCGCGTTCGTCACGTCGGCAACGCGCCTAAACGTCCGCGCCCCATCGGTGCTGCGCAAAACAAAGACGTTGTTTTGCGCATCGACGCTGCAGGCCAACACGATCTTGCCCCTCGCGGGCGAAATCGCGGCCGCGTACCAGAACGCGGTTGCCGGAACGCCCTTCGACGTCGTCCACGTCTTGCCGCCGTCGAACGTGACGCGAATCGATGAAAACTTCTGCTTCGCTAAGTCGCCGACGATGATGTGCGATCCGTCGTGCGGATCGACGACGATCGCGCCGGGCTCGTCGACCGGCCACCGCAGCCGCTTGAAGCTGATGCCGCGGTTCATGGTGGTGAAAACGGCTCGCGGTGCCGAGGCAAAGCCGGCACCGACGACGTCACCGGAGGCGAGGTACAACTTTTTCGGATTGTCGGGATCGAAAGCAAGCGGCGTCGTCATCAGCCTGCTCGACAGCAGTTTGGCTGCCGCCGCGGACGGCGATCCGTAGGTCGTGCAGCCGTCGTACGAGACGAGAAGTCCCGAAGCTTCGTCGAACGCGTAGCACACGCTCGGATTTCCCGGCTCGAGCTCGTTAAAGCCATCCTCGTAGAGCGCGAAGCTGCGCGACGTCAACTCGGTCCAATGCGCGCCGGCGTCGTGTGTGACGTGGCTGTCGAAGTCTTGCAGCGACGCGACGATGGTTCGCCCGTCGGGCGAAATCGCGAACCGCCGCGCCAGTCCCGTAGCGACGGTTTTGGTGACGACGTCGTCGTTAGGAGAGCGCGAGTACGCCGAACACGCGGGAACGTCGTCGAGGCCCTGATCGCTGGCGACCCAGCAGCGATCGTCCTTTCCGTTGGGAAACGTCCACACGTTGCGGACGTCGATAATCGAAAGGCTAGCGGCAACGGCAACCGTTGGACGGGTCGCGCCGCCGGCGGTCAATGCGAACAAGACGCCGGGGCCGTCGAGTCCGATGTAAAGCAGATGCGGATGAACGCGGCTGAATGCGATCGCTTGCGTTCCCAGCCCGAGCTCGTAGTAGTTGTAACCTTGAAAAGCCGGGACGACGCGCGTCCACGTGCCTCCGCCGTCGGACGACGCATTGAGATTTTGATCCCAGCGTCCGTCGTTGGAGCTGGCGTAAATCGTGGATGGATCGAACGGATCGATCGCGATTTGGTGAACGGCGGGCGAGCTGCCGTCGGTGCCGGTATGTGCGTTATAGGGAAGTTTCCCCGACGTTTGCCACGCGCCGGCGGCGTATTTGAGCATCGTACCGTCGGTCATCCCGGCGAACATCGCGCCGCTGCCCGACGACTCGGCATTGATGGCCGTCGGATATCCGGTTGCGGTCGCCGGATACGACACCGTCCAATGCATGCCGCCGTCGTTCGATCTCAGAATGCCGGCGGCGGTCGTTGCGAACAGCGTGCCGCCGTACGAGGCAAACTGCGTGGCTTGCGACGTGCGATAGACGTTGTGCCAGGACGAACCGGAATCGGTGGAAAGGAAAATGCCTTCGTACTCGGTGGCGGCCAGCAATCTCGCGTGGTGTACGGGATCGATCCAAAGCGCGTTGACGACCGAGTCGACGACGCCGGATCGATCGGTGAGCCCGTTATCGATGGGCTGCCACGACGCACCACCGTTGCGCGTGCGGAAGACTCCCGCGGAAGAATAGGTTTCGAGGCCGGTTCCCCGTCCGCTCGCGACGTAGAGAATCTTTGCATCGGAAGGATCGACTGCAAAAGCGTTGACTTTACCGGAGTTCGCAATGAATCCCGACGTCATGTGCGTCGGGCCGATCGGGCGAAACTCGATCGCGCGCCTCGCGGCGCTATCGAAGCCGGGTACGGCCGGCATCAGCGCGCCGCCGCTCCCACGGCACCCGGCGCAGAGCAACACGAGCACGAAAAGCAAGCGAGAAAAACGCATTTTGAGGTGAATGTATCCGCCTAATTAGCCGCCGGTGACGTCGAGATAGAGCTCCGTTGCAAACGCGATCAAGAAGCCGAGGGTCATCGTGGCCGTAGCCATCGCGGTAAGACCCATTCGACGCAAGACGCTCCACAACTCGCCGATCACGAAAATCAGCGCGCCGACCGCGATCGCCAAGAACAGCACCGACAGCACCGGCGAGTAGAACTGATAACCGACGATTGTGCCGGCGAACGTCGGACCGCCGGCGATGAGGCCGGCCAAGCCGATCTGCGCCCACGACGGTACGACGCGGCCGACCAGCGGCGCCGCGATGCCGAACCCTTCGGTGGCATTGTGTAAGCCGAAGCCGACGATGAGCGCGAGCGCGATCGCCGTCGCTCCCGACGCGGCCGATGCGCCGATGGCCAAGCCCTCACCGAAGTTATGCGCGCCGATACCGACGGCAATAAGTGCCGCGAGCACGACTGGATTCTGTGCGTGCTCGGCGGCGCTCTTGGAGAAATACGTTGCCGCGCTGCCCAGGCCGACCAAACCGACCAGCAAGCCGATGACGAAGACCGCAACGAGCGCGTATGGAAATGCGATCGATCCGGCGTGCCACTGCGCGACCGCTTGGGCGATCGGCACGATGGCGTTCTGCGCGATCTCGACGACGAGGTACAGCAGAATGCCGATCGCGAGCGCGTTGAGCAGGGCGATGACGTCGGGCTTCAAACTGCGCGCGCGGGCGATCGGTAACCCGAGAAAGATCGTAAAGCCGGCAATCGCTCCGAGCAGCACGGTCATGCCGAAGCTCAGCGCGTGTTTCACCGGCCGCATCGACGGCGTCATCGCGTTATACATCGATGCCAGCGTGTTCGGCGTTCCAGCGTAGTGAATCGCGGTTATGAGGCCGTCGGGCATTCCGTTGGGATCTTCGATGTGATCCATTACGTGGCAGTGCAGCAGCCACGTGCCGGGCTTGGCGTTGGCATCGACGACGACGTCGACGCGCTGTCCCGGTCCGATCAGCACCGTGTCTTGAACGTCGGTATACTCTACCGGCGCGGCGTCGCGTGCGATGATCTGCTGGTAGTGACCGTGCGTGTGCATCGTGTGGAACTCTTCGCCGGAGATGCTGATCCAGCGGATCCGGATGCGCTCACCGGACTTGACCTCCAGCGCCGGCGCGGACGGATACTCCTTGCCGTCGAGGGTGAACTCGTTTTCGGCGCCGCTGCGGATCTGCCACGACGAAATGACTTCGAGGTAGTCGTGCGCGAGATGCTGCTCGACCGGACGCGGATGCGACGGCTCGACGATGATCGCCCCGTAGAGCCCCGAATCGAGCATCGCTTCGTTGTCGTGCGTGTGATAGATGAACGTCCCGGATTGATCGGCGACGAAGCGATAGGTGAAGCTTTGGCCGTGGCGGACCAGCGGTTGCGAAATGCCGCCCACGCCGTCCATGGTATCGGGGATGTCGTGAATGCCGTGAAGGTGGATCGAGTCGGGCGTTTCGCCGTCGTTGGTGTAGTCGATAACGACCGTGTCCCCTTGATTCACGACGATCGCGGGACCGGGAACGACGCCGTTGTACGTGTTGGCCATGACGGTCATGCCGGGTTTGAGCGTCCAGGGTGCGCTGCGCTCGACGATGTGAAAGACTTTCGTGCGGCCGTGCGTCTGCGGAATCGCTTGATACGCGCCCTCCGGACGCAGGAAGCTTTTCGACTCGCCCGGTGCCGGCGTCGCAACGGGAATCGGCCCGCCGATCGGCTGCAATCCCAGATTGGTCGAGTTCGGCGACGCGACTTCGTCGGCATCGGCCCGCGCGACCGCGGGCAGCGCGCACGCGAACGCGACGGCGATGACGATCGCGAGCGCGGTTCGCGCGACTACGTCGACGATCGCTTTCGGCAACCCCGTGCCGCCGGGCGGGACCGCCTCAGCCATAAGGCCGTTCGTTCGAGGCATGCCTAGCAATACTATTAGGCATGCCTAACACCTGTCAATGCCGAAAGCGGCCCGCGTGTCAGACATTCGGCTTCAACGCGAGCTCAAAGTTCCGCCCGTGCCGGCGTTTACGGCGCTTAAAGAGATTCTGTCCGCCATCGCGTCCGAGCAGGGCGCGTGGCGCGGGTTCGCGCTGCACGTCTCGCTCGGCGATCTGCATCTTCCCGATCTGGGATACCTTTCGGTTCCGATCGCACTGACGATTGGCGAGACGCACGACGAAACGAACTCGGTCGACATCCGTTTCACGTCGATGAGTAACGCTGCGGTATTTCCCGTGTTTGCGGGCGCGGCCGGCATCGACGCTACCGGACCGACCGGCTCGACGCTTTGGATATCGGGCGACTACGCCGTTCCGCTGCAAGTCCTCGGCAAACTGCTCGACAAGACGCTTGGAGCGGGAGTCGCGCAACGCACGCTCGAGAATCTCATCGACGACTTAGCCGTCGCCGTCATTGCAAACGTCGAGAAACGCGAAGCCGAGTACGCCCGCTACCGATTGCATTAGCGCGCAGGCATGCATAGTCGGCGGCGGCCCCGCCGGTATGATGCTTGCCTTGCTGCTCGCGCGGGCCGGGATCGACGTCGTCCTGATCGAGAAGCACGGCGACTTTCTGCGCGACTTTCGCGGCGACACAATCCACCCGTCGACATTGGCGGTGATCCAAGAGCTTGGTTTGCTCGACGAGTTCTTGCGGCTGCCGCATCAGCGGGTCACGAGCCTGTCGGGCAACTTGGGCGACACCACCGTCCGGGTGGCGGACTTTTCACGTCTCCCCGGGCGCTGCAAGTTCTTGGCGTTCATGCCGCAATGGGATTTTCTCGACTTTCTTGCCGCCAGAGCCCGCCAGTATCCGAACTTCCATTTACATTTGCAGACGCGCGCGCACGCGTTGCGCTTCGACGGCGATCGCGTCGCGGGCGTTTGGGCGGAAACGCCTGACGGTGAGCTGGAGATTCGCGCCGCAGTTACCGTGGCTGCCGATGGTCGCGACTCCGTTTTGCGGGCGTCAGCAGGCCTCGTACCGATGACGGTCGGAGCGCCGATGGACGTTCTGTGGCTGCGCTTGACCAAACGCGCGAGCGATCCGCACGAGACGTTCGGCTACGTTCGCGGCGGCCGGATCATCGCCTTAATCGATCGCGGCGAGTATTGGCAGTGCGCCTATGTCATCGCGAAGGGAACGTTCGAGGAGTTGCGGGGCCAAGGTATCGAGGGGTTGCAATCGAGCATCGCCGCCACCGTGCCGTTTTTGGCCGACCGGACCGGCGAACTGCAGTCGTGGGACGACGTCAAGCTGCTCACGGTTCGCGTCGATCGCTTGCGCCGGTGGTACCGCGCGGGGTTTCTCTGCATCGGCGATGCCGCGCACGCCATGTCGCCCATCGGCGGCGTGGGCATCAACTTGGCGATCCAGGACGCGGTCGCAGCGGGGAACCGGCTCGCACCCAAACTCTTACGCGGCGCGCTCACGACCGCGGATCTCGCAGCGGTACAGCGTCGCCGGGAGTTTGCTGCCAGAGCAACCCAAGCGCTGCAGGTATTCATTGGCCGCAACGTGATCGGTCGCGTGCTCGAAGCGGGTCATTCGCCGCTGCTCGCGCGCGTGCCGCGCGTAGCGCGCGCCCTGCCGTTTCTTCCGCGCGTTCTGGGCCGAGTCGTCGCTTTCGGACTGCGCCCCGAACGCGTCAGAACGTGATGCACCAAAAAGAGTTGCGGTTGATTGGCACACTCGGTTCGCGGGAACGATTCGAGCATGAGAGCAACGTGGAAACCGCACGAAAAACACGGGCGGCTAACCATGCAGAGCGACTTACCGAACAGCGTCTACGCGTTTCCGAAAAAACGTAAAGAGCCGCTGACGGATGCCCGCCACGTGCGCAACGCCGTCGCCCGCTTCGACCAAGTCACCGACGTTTCGGACGAAGAACGTTCTCAGGCACTTGCCAATATTAAAAAGGCCGCCGCCTATTACGAAATCGATCTGGCGCCTAAGGGAGCAGCCACTCGAAAGCGCACCGGCGTCGCCCGTAAGAAATCCACGCGAAAGAGAAAGGCGCGCTAAGCGCACGCGCCGCTCACGCGTGGCCGGATGGCTCGGTTGCCCGCATCCTTAGCGAGAGACGTTGGCGGCGACCGGGCCATTCTTTTGGGAATAAAGGGCTCGTGTACGAACACCGAGCGTCGACTATCGTCCCAGCACCCGTCGATCGGGTCTACGAGTTGTTCACGTATTTCCATCACTATCCCGAGTTCATGCGCCACGTCAAAACCGTCTCGTACTACGACGATCAGAACACGCATTGGGTGGTCGACGTCGCGGGGCGGCACGAATGGGACGCAATCAACGAGGGCTGGCAGCGTAACTCCCGCATCGGCTGGCGTGCCACCGGCGGTCTCAAGCATTTCGGCGAAGTACTGTTTCAGTCGCTCGGCTCCGAAGCGACCTGCGTTTTCGTACGCCTGAAGTACGAGCCGCCTGGCGGCATGGCCGGGAGGTTCGCCGCCGTGATGGGCGTCGCGCGCACCGTGGAGCGTGCCCTGCAGCAGGACCTCGATCGTTTTGCCGAGGTCATCGGCGAGTCGCGCACGCAAGGCGCGGAGCTCGATTGGAACACGATCCGGCGCCGGCGGCTCTACACGATCCGCGGCACGATCGGCCGCGGTAAAGTCATTCCTCTGCGCCCAACGTAGCTAAGCGCGACTAACGCATACGACGGTAGATAGGTTCGTCTTCCGAAACTTCGCGGAAGATGCGTTCGTGTGGCGTTCCCTTGATCGTTTCGTTGGGTCCGAGCGCCAAGAATCCCAGCCGAATGAGGCTGTTGATAAAGAGATTGTGCACGCGGAACTGCAGCGCTTTGTTGAATTGCGTCAAGACGCCGCGAGCGACGATCAAGTGGAACTCGTTGATCGATTTGTCGCTGATCAGATTGTGCTGTGCGAAAATCAGATTCTTGCGAAGCTCGTCGCGCACTACGAGTGCGTGCTCGCCGATTTCGGCGGTTTCCGAGAGGGCCTTGGTGGCGCCGGTCGCGTGATGCGAGGCTTTGATCGCTTCGGCCGATTCGAACTCGAAGATGCCGCGCTTGGCCGCGGTGACGGCGATCTCGCTCGTATCGGTCGCGTAGATCATCGTACGCGACAACAGGCCTTCTTCGTACAAGACGGCCGCTAGGGAGTACGCGTCTTCGCCGCGCGAGCAGTTCGGGACCCAAATCCGGCTGAAGGAGTACGTACGCAGCAGCGGCACGATTTTTGTGCGAAGGAGCGCGAAAAACGCCGGCTCGCGGAAAAGCTGCCCCGGACCGCCCGACATCGCGAAGACGAAGCGCGCGAACGCCGCCGAATCGTGGAGCACGCGCTCCTGCAATCCGGAGATCGTCTTCACCTTTTCGTCGCGCAGCCTTTCGGCGACCCTTCGCTTCAGCGTGGACTGCGAATAATCGCGGTAGTCCAGTCCGCTGAAGCGCAGGATAGCTTCGAGCAGCAGATTGAGCTCGAGGTCGGTTAGGGCGCCGTCGCGCGCGGCGTCTTCGGACTGCCGTCCGGCGTCGCGAGGGCGACGCTCCTGATCGACTACCTGTTCAACCATACACGCAGCAGCGCTACGAGCTGATCGGTATCGACCGGTTTGCTGATGTACTCCGACGCTCCGGCCGCGATGCAGCTGTCGCGATCTTGCCGCATCGCCTTCGCGGTGAGCGCGATGATCGGAAGATCGGCGAACTCGTTGTTGGCGCGGATTCGCCGGATCGTTTCGTAGCCGTCGAGCTCCGGCATCATGATGTCCATCAGCACGATGTCGATTCCCGGCGTCGACTCGAGAATCGAGATGCCTTCCATCCCGCTCTCGGCGCTGAAGACGTTCATATCGTACGACTCCAGCGCGCTGCGCAACGCGAAGATGTTGCGCGTATCGTCGTCGACGATCAGCACGCTCTTGCCGAGAAGCGAGATGACCGGCGGGGCGACGACGTCCACCGCCGCGCGTTTACCTTCGGGCAGCCGCGACTCGACCTGGCGCAGGAAGAACTGCGCTTCGTCCATCAGCCGTTCGGGCGACAACGCATCCTTCACGATGACCGCTTGGCTGAGCTCGTTGAGATGCATCTCCTCTTGATGTGTAAGGTCGCGTCCGGTGTAGACGATGACGGGCACCTTCACGCCGTTGGGCATCGCGCGCATGCGCTTGATGAGCTCCTCGCCGGCGATATCGGGAAGACCGAGGTCGACGACCATGCAGTCGAAACGCTGCTGTTCGATGGCGGTCAGGGCTTCGGCGCCCGTGCGGACCGCCGTCACCGCGACTTCGCCGCTGCCGATGAGATTGACCAGGGCGTTGAGCTGCGTGATGTCGTCTTCGACGACGAGCAGATTCTTCGAACCGTTGGGCGTAAAGCCGAGCAGCGAGTCGAAGGTCTGCATCAGCGCTTCTTCCGTGATGGGTTTCTTGAGGTGAGTGACGGCGCCGGCGTCGAGCGCGCGCTGCCACTGCTCTTCGCCGGAGATGACGTGCACCGGAATATCCGTCGTAAGCGGTTCGGCCTTGAGCTCTTGGAGCAAGCTCCAACCGTCGGCGTCGGGCAAACCGACGTCGAGCGTGATTGCATCGGGCCGGAACTGCCGCGCGAGCGCCAGACCTTGCGCCGCGCTGATCGCGACGATGCCCTTGAAGCCGCGATCTCGCGCCAGACCGAGTAAGATCCGGGCAAAGATCACGTCGTCTTCGATGATGAGCAGCACCCGATCGGACGGATCGATTTGCGACCGGTCGTCTTCGATGCGGCTGTGCGGATGCTCCTCGGCGGCGGCTTTGGGAACCGGACGCATGATGCGCTCTTGCACGCCGCCCGAGATGCCGATGGTGCGTTGCGTGACGGTAGCGATGTTGCGCTCGAGCGGATGGAAGAACGTGAACGAGCTGCCTTGTCCCAGCGTGCTCTCGACCGAAATCTCACCGCCGAGCAGTGCGGCGATTTCGCGGCTGATCGCAAGGCCGAGTCCGGTACCGCCGAACTTCCGCGACGTTCCCATATCGGCTTGCTGGAACGCTTCGAAGATGACGTTGAACTTGTCTTGCGGGATGCCGATGCCGGTGTCGGTGACTTGGAACGCGACCGCGGGACCGGTGATCGTCGAAAGACGGTGATCGCGCAACAGCTTGATGTGGAAGCTGACGCTGCCCTCGGTCGTGAACTTGAACGCGTTGGAGAGCAGGTTTTTGAGAATCTGCTGCACGCGCGTCGGGTCGGTGAGGACCGCTTCGGGAAGATCTTCGTCGCAGCGGATGATGAAGTCGAGGTTCTTGTCGACCGCAATCTGGTTGAACGTGCGCTCGACTTCGTCCTGAATCTGCGAGAAGGTGACTTCCTGAAGGTCGATCGACGTCGTGCCCGACTCGATCTTCGAAAGGTCGAGAATGTCGTTGATCAGGGTCAGCAGGTCGGCGCCGGCGGCCCGGATCGTGCGCGAGTACTCGACTTCCTTGGGCGACATGTTGCCCGACGGATTGTCGGCGAGCTGCTTTGAGAGAATCAGCAAGCTGTTGAGCGGCGTGCGAAGCTCGTGCGACATGTTGGCCAAGAACTGCGACTTGTATTTCGACGTGAGCGCGAGCTGTTCGGCTTTCTTTTCGAGCTCTTGCCGCGCTTCGTCGATTTCGCGCGTACGCCGTTCGACTTCGGCGTTGCGTTCTTGCAGCAGGCGCGCCTTTTCTTCGAGTTCGTCGTTGGTCTGCTGCAGCTCCATCTGTTGGCTTTGCAGTTCGATGGTCAGCGCTTGCGACTGCTTGAGCAGCTCTTCGGTCCGCATCGAGGCCGCAATCGTATTGAGAATGACGCCGATCGATTGGGTGAGCTGCTCGAGGAAGAGCAAGTGCGTTTCGCTGAAGTGCTCGGCCGACGCGAGCTCCATGACGGCTTTGACGTCGCCTTCGAAGAGCACCGGCAGCACGATCAGCGAGACGGGTCGCATCGCCCCCAGTCCGGAGTTGATCGCCATGTAATCGCCGGGCACTTCCGACAGCAGTACGCGGCGCTTTTCGACGACGCACTGGCCGACGAGACCTTCGCCGCCGTGCACGAGACGCTGCGCCGCTTTGCGCCGCGAGAGTGCGTAGCTGGCGATCAAGCGTAAGAGCGGCTCTTCGCCGATCGGCTCGTTGAGATAGAACGCACCGGCTTGCGCGTTGATCAGCGGAGCGATCTCCGACATGATCAGGCGGCTGACCGTCTTGATGTCGCGCTGCCCTTGCAGCATGGCGGTGAAGCGGGCGAGGTTCGATTTGAGCCAGTCTTGCTCGGTGTTCTTTCGCGTCGTGTCGCGGAGATTTTGAATCATCTCGTTGACGTTTTGCGTGAGTTCGCCGACTTCGCCGCGCGCTTCGACTTCAATCGCGCGCGAGAGGTCGCCCTTGGTGACGGCCGTCGCGACTTCACCGATCGCGCGAATCTGCGACGTGAGCTGTGCGGCGAGCTGGTTGACGGAGTCGGTGAGGTCGCGCCACAAGCCGGCCGCGCCGGGAACCTCGGCTTGTCCGCCGAGCTTTCCTTCGAAGCCGACTTCGCGGGCGACGGTCGTGACTTGGTCGGCGAACGTCGCCAGCGTGTCGATCATCCCGTTGATCGTGTCGGCAAGCTGGGCGATTTCGCCCGCAGCTTGCAACGTGAGTTTGCGCTTGAGGTCGCCGTTGGCCACGCCGGTGACGACCTGCGCGATACCGCGGACTTGCGACGTGAGGTTCGACGCCATGAAGTTCACCGAGTCGGTGAGGTCTTTCCACGTGCCGCTGACACCCGGAACGCGCGCCTGACCGCCCAGCTTTCCTTCGGATCCGACTTCACGCGCGACGCGCGTGACTTCCGATGCGAAGGCGTTGAGCTGGTCGACCATCGTGTTGATGGTGTCTTTGAGCTCGAGGATCTCGCCTTTGACGTCGACGGTGATCTTCTTGGACAAGTCGCCGTTGGCGACGGCGGTCGTGACCTTCGCGATGTTACGAACCTGGGACGTGAGGTTCGAGGCCATCGTGTTGACTGAGTCGGTAAGGTCTTTCCAGGTACCGGCAACGCCGCGGACCTGCGCTTGACCACCGAGACGGCCTTCGGAGCCGACTTCGCGCGCGACGCGCGTGACTTCCGATGCGAACGCATTGAGCTGGTCGACCATCGTGTTGATGGTGTCCTTGAGCTCTAAGATTTCGCCGCGAACGTCGACGGTGATCTTCTTGGAAAGATTTCCGTTGGCGACGGCGGTGGTAACGTCGGCGATGTTACGCACCTGTGACGTCAGGTTCGACGCCATGAAGTTGACGGAGTCGGTGAGGTCTTTCCACGTGCCGCTGACGCCCTCGACCTGCGCTTGACCGCCCAGCTTCCCTTCGGAGCCCACTTCGCGGGCGACGCGCGTGACTTCCGACGCGAACGCGTTGAGCTGGTCGACCATCGTGTTGATGGTGTCCTTGAGCTCGAGAATTTCGCCTTTGACGTCGACGGTGATCTTCTTGGAGAGGTCGCCCTTGGCGACGGCGGTCGTGACGTCGGCGATGTTACGCACTTGCGACGTGAGGTTCGACGCCATGAAGTTCACGGAGTCGGTGAGGTCTTTCCAGGTGCCGCTGACGCCTTGGACTTGCGCCTGACCGCCGAGCTTGCCTTCGGAGCCGACTTCGCGCGCGACGCGCGTGACTTCCGACGCGAACGCGTTGAGCTGGTCGACCATCGTGTTGATCGTGCCTTTGAGCTCCAAGATTTCGCCGCGCACGTCGACGGTAATCTTCTTCGAAAGGTCGCCCTTGGCGACCGCGGTGGTAACTTCGGCGATGTTACGAACCTGGTTGGTGAGGTTACCGGCCATCGTGTTGACCGAGTCGGTCAAGTCTTTCCACGTGCCGCCGACGCCTTTGACGACGGCTTGCCCGCCGAGCTTCCCTTCGGAGCCGACTTCGCGTGCAACGCGGGTGACTTCGCCCGCGAAAGCGTTGAGCTGGTCGACCATCGTGTTGATGGTGTTCTTTAACTCCAGGATCTCGCCGCGGACCGGAACGGTAATCTTCTTGGAGAGGTCGCCGTTGGCGACGGCGGTGGTGACTTCGGCGATGTTGCGAACCTGCGACGTCAAGTTCGACGCCATGAAGTTCACGGAGTCGGTGAGGTCTTTCCAGGTACCGCTGACGCCGGCCACGGTCGCTTGACCGCCGAGCTTGCCTTCGGAACCGACTTCGCGCGCGACGCGCGTGACTTCGAACGCGAAGGCGTTGAGCTGGTCGACCATCGTGTTGACGGTGTTCTTGAGCTCTAAGATTTCGCCGCGCACGTCGACGGTGATCTTCTTGGAGAGGTCGCCCTTGGCGACGGCCGTCGTGACGTCGGCGATGTTGCGAACTTGCGACGTGAGGTTCGACGCCATGAAGTTCACGGAGTCGGTGAGGTCTTTCCAGGTGCCGCTGACGCCTTGCACCTCCGCCTGACCGCCGAGCTTGCCTTCGGAGCCGACTTCGCGCGCGACGCGTGTGACTTCCGACGCAAAGGCGTTGAGCTGGTCGACCATCGTGTTGATCGTGTTTTTGAGCTCGAGGATCTCGCCTTTGACGTCGACGGTGATTTTCTTGGAGAGGTCGCCCTTTGCGACGGCCGTCGTAACATCGGCAATGTTACGAACCTGCGACGTGAGGTTCGAGGCCATGAAGTTCACCGAATCGGTGAGATCTTTCCACGTGCCGCTGACGCCCGCGACCTGCGCTTGCCCGCCGAGGCGGCCTTCCGATCCGACTTCGCGCGCTACACGTGTGACTTCGGATGCGAACGCGTTGAGCTGGTCGACCATCGTGTTGATCGTGCCTTTGAGCTCGAGGATTTCGCCCTTGACGTCGACGGTAATCTTCTTTGAAAGGTCGCCTTTAGCGACGGCGGTGGTGACTTCGGCGATGTTCCGAACCTGCGACGTAAGGTTACCGGCCATGGTGTTCACCGAGTCGGTGAGATCTTTCCAGGTTCCCGCGACGCCCGTGACCGCGGCTTGGCCGCCGAGTTTTCCTTCCGAACCGACTTCGCGGGCGACTCGCGTGACCTCCGATGCAAAGCCGTTGAGTTGATCGACCATCGTATTGATCGTGTCTTTGAGTTCGAGAATCTCGCCTTTGACGTCGACGGTGATCTTCTTTGAGAGGTCGCCTTTCGCGACGGCGGTGGTAACGTCGGCAATATTACGGACCTGATTCGTGAGGTTACCGGCCATGGTGTTCACCGAGTCGGTGAGATCTTTCCACGTGCCGGCAACGCCTTTGACGGTCGCCTGACCGCCGAGTTTACCTTCGGAGCCGACCTCGCGCGCGACGCGCGTGACTTCCGATGCGAACGCGTTGAGCTGATCGACCATCGTGTTGATGGTGCCTTTGAGCTCGAGGATTTCACCGCGTGCCTCAACGGTGATCTTCCGGGAGAGGTCGCCGTTGGCGACCGCGGTGGTAACGTCGGCAATGTTGCGGACCTGATTGGTGAGATTGCCGGCCATCGTGTTGACCGAGTCGGTAAGATCTTTCCAGGTGCCCGCGACGCCTTTGACGGCGGCCTGGCCGCCGAGTTTGCCTTCGGAGCCGACCTCGCGCGCTACGCGCGTGACTTCCGATGCGAAGGCGTTGAGCTGGTCGACCATGGTGTTGATCAGTCGGCTCGAACGCAGGAACTCGCCCTTGAGGGGCCGTCCCTGGATTTCCAGCGCCATGCTCTGCGAGAGGTCACCGTTGGCCACGGCGCCGAGCACGCGTCCGGCCTCAGCCATCGGCTGGGTGAGATCGGTGATCAGGCTGTTGACCGACTCGACGTAGCCGTGCCAAGCGCCGCCGACTGCGCCCAACGAGGCCCGCTGCGCGATACGGCCTTCGCGACCTACGACCACGCTGACGCGGTCCAGCTCTTTGGCCAGCCCCGCGTTCAGCTCGATGCAATCGTTGAATGCCTCGGCGATCTCTGCGTCGACGCCCGTTAGATCGAGGGGCAGGCGTACGGTGAAATCGCCACGGCGGAAGGCCCGCAATGCAGCGAGAAGCCGTCGGTTGTCGAGAGTCTTAACCTCTCGCTTCGGAGCAGTAGTCGGCATGAAATTGTGTTCCTCTCCCAGGGTAGCCCT
>DASXGW010000009.1 GCA_036488875.1 Candidatus Baltobacteraceae bacterium
TGCGTGATCGTGCGGATGCGCAAGGAAACGCGCCGCAAGGACGGGACCTATATCCGATTCGACACCAACGCGGCGGTGCTGATCAGCGAAATCGGCGAGCCGGTGGGCACCCGCGTGTTCGGCCCCGTCGCTCGCGAACTACGGGACAAGAAATTTATGAAGATCGTATCGCTCGCGCCGGAGGTGATCTAAACATGGCGAAGATTGCGTATAAACGCCGCCAAGAGAAGGGCGAGCGCACGCCGGTCCACATCAAGCTCAGGAAGGATGACATGGTGAAGGTCATCGCGGGGCGCGACAAGGGCAAGACGGGACGGATTCTGGACGTGAACGAAAAGACCGGGCGCGTGCTGGTGGAGCACGTGAACGTCGTGAAACGGCACATGCGCCGGAACCCGGCGAAGCAGATCGCGGGCGGGATTGCGGAGCGCGAAGCGCCGATTGCGGTATCGAACGTCATGATCCTGTGCGGAAAATGCGGCGCGGTTCGGATCAAGCATCATGTCGATCACACGCCCAACGGCAAGACGCGCAGGCAGCGCATCTGCCACAAGTGCGGGCAGTCGCTCGACAAAAAGTAAGGGCGGGAGCAGGTAGAAGAAGATGGCGGCAAGACTTAAGGAACATTACACAAAAAACGTCATCCCCGCGCTCACCAAAGAGTTCGGGTACAAGAACGTGATGGCGGTGCCGAAGCTCGAGAAGGTGTCGGTCAACATCGGTCTGGGTGAGGCGACCGGCAACGCGAAGCTGATGGATGCCGCCGTCAACGAACTGGGCGCGATCGCGGGCCAGAAGCCGGTGGTGACGAAGGCGCGGAAATCGATCGCGGCGTTCAAGCTGCGCGAAGGCATGAATATCGGCGCCAAGGTGACGTTGCGCGGCGATCGCATGTACGTGTTCCTCGACAAACTGTTCAATATCGTGCTTCCGCGTATTCGCGACTTCCGCGGCCTGCCGACCAAATCGTTCGACGGACGCGGAAACTACAACTTGGGCTTGCGCGAGCAGCTGGTCTTTCCGGAGATCAACTACGACAAGGTCGACAAGACTCGCGGCATGGACATCACGATCGTCACTACGGCGAAGACCGACGAAGAAGCGTCGGAGTTCCTCGTGGCGATGGGTCTCCCGCTTCAGAAGGGTCGGGGTTAGAAGCCAATGGCAAAGACGAGCATGATCGTCAAATCGCAGCGCAAACCGAAGTTTTCGGTACGCCAGCACAACCGTTGCAAGATTTGCGGACGCCCGCGCGGGTATCTGCGCAAGTTCGCCATGTGCCGCATCTGCTTCCGTGAGAACTCGCATAAGGGCGTGGTGCCGGGCGTGACCAAGGCTTCGTGGTAGAGAGCCCTTCGACGGGGCTCAGGACAAAAAAGGAAGAGTTGAAGAACAAATGGCTGCTATTACGGACCCCATCGCCGATATGCTGACGCGCATTCGCAACGCGAACACGGCCGCTCATAAGACGGTCGACGTTCCGGCCTCGCGCACGAAGCAGGCGATCGCAAAGATTCTCCTAGATGAAGGCTTCATCGAAAACTTCGAGCGCCTGCAAGAAGGCCCGCAAGGCACGATTCGCATCGCGCTCAAGTACGGCCCGGAGAAAGAGAAAGTCATTACCGGCCTGCGCCGCATTTCGCGTCCCGGGTTGCGCGTCTACACGGGCAAGACGGAGATTCCGCGCGTGCTGGGCGGGCTCGGTTTGGTGATCATCTCGACGCCGCAAGGCATTATGTCGGGTAAGCGCGCCAAAAAAGTCGGCGTAGGCGGCGAAGTGCTCGCCTACGTGTGGTAAATCGAAATGTCTAGAATTGGAAAACTGCCCGTAGCCGTTCCGTCGGGCGTGAACGTTACGCTCAACGACGGCGAAGTGCTGGTCAAGGGACCCAAGGGCGAGCTGCGCCAAGCGATTCTATCCAACGTCGTGAGCGTGAAAATGGAAGACGGCAAGGTGCTCATCGAGCGCAAAGGCGAGGCGCGCGAGCATCGTGCCGCGCACGGCCTCACGCGAACGCTCATCGCCAACATGGTCGAAGGCGTCAGCAAAGGGTATCGCAAGAGCTTGGAGATCCAAGGCGTCGGCTTCCGCGTGGCTAAGGCCGGGGAGAAACTGAACCTCAGCCTGGGCTTCTCGCATCCGGTCGTGTTCGAAGCCCCCAGGGGCATCGCGCTCATGGTCGAGGGCCAGAACAAGATTCACGTCGAGGGCATCGACAAACAAGCCGTGGGACAAGTCGCGGCCGAGATTCGCGGCCTGCGTCCGCCCGAGCCGTACAAAGGCAAAGGCATTCGCTACGCCGGCGAGGTCGTTCGCAAGAAACTCGGTAAGGCCGGAAAGGCAGGTAAGAAGTAATGGCGCGCATTTCTAAGGACGACGCACGCCGCGCGCGCCACGTGCGGCTGCGCAAGAAACTGGCGGGTACGTCGGAACGTCCGCGCCTGTCGGTGCGCCGCACGCTTCACCACATCTACGCGACCCTCGTCGACGATAGCAAGGGCCACACCCTTGCCGCGGCGTCGACCGTCGAGAAGACGCTCGCCGGTTCGCTGGAATCGAAGACCAATCTCGATGCCGCTAAGGCCGTCGGTGCCGCGATCGCCGAGAAAGCCAAAGCGGCGGGTATCTCTCAAGTCGTGTTCGATCGCGGCGGTTACAAGTATCACGGACGCGTCCAGGCGTTGGCCGATGCGGCGCGCGAAGCGGGGCTAAGTTTCTAATGCAATATCGTGGTGGTCGCGATCGCGACAATAGTGGATTCGAAGAGACCGTCGTCCGCGTTAATCGCGTGGCGAAAGTCGTCAAGGGCGGTAAGCGCTTCAGCTTCAGCGCGCTCGTCGTCGTCGGCGATCGCAAAGGGAAGGTCGGCTTCGCCATCGGCAAAGCCGGCGAGGTTCCCGAGGCGATCCGCAAAGCCGTCGAGCAGGCGAAGAAGAATCTCGTAACCGTTCCCATGGTCGAGAAGACGATTCCGCACGAAGTGCGCCACGAGATCGGGGCGGCTTCGGTATTGCTCAAACCGGCCGCGCCCGGTACCGGCGTCATCGCCGGCGGATCGATGCGCGCCGTGCTCGAGCTCGCGGGCATTCACGACATCCTCACCAAGTGCTTGGGCACGACCAACCCGATCAACGTGGTCATGACGACGATCGAAGCGCTTCGCTCGCTTCGTACCGCCGAGCAAGTCGCGGCTATGCGCGGCAAAACCGTCAAAGACATCTACGCAGCGTAGGCGAGAAAACAATGGCAGAAAAAAAGAAATCAGCAGCAAAGAAGCCGGCAGCTAGCAGAAAGACCACTGCGAAGGCTGCTACGGCAAAGAAATCGACCACCGCAAAAGCGGCGTCCGCAAAAGCCTCTTCGACGGTGAGCGCGGGCTCGTTTGCATCTGCAAGCGGATCGGTGCTCAAGCTCGGCTCGCTCAAGCCGGCACCCGGCAGTCGTCCGAAGCGTCAGCGCATCGGCCGCGGCCACGGTTCGGGCATGGTGAAGACCGGCGGCGAGGGCGGCAAAGGCCAGACCGTTCGCTCGGGCGGCGGAAAGGGTCCCGCGTTCGAAGGCGGTCAGACGCCGTGGGCGCGGCGCTTGCCGCACAAGCGCGGTTACTCGCAGAAAGCGCGCGATATCGGACACTTCCGCTCGCGTCTCGCCGTCGTCAATCTGCACCAGCTCGCGACCTGGGACGCGGCAATCGAAGTCTCGCCGGAATCGCTCAAGGACAAGGGCGTGCTGAAATCGGCGCTCGACGGCGTGAAGATTCTCGGCGGCGCGAAGCCCGGCAAGGATTTGCCGTCGGGGCTGCGCTTCCGCGATTGTCAGTTTTCCAGCAGCGCGCGTGAGGCGCTCAACGCTGTGGGCGCCAAGATCGAGGACGAGCAAGTCGCGTGATCGATAATCTCCGCGCAGCCATCTTAGTGCCGGAGATCCGCCAGCGGGTCTTCTTCGTGCTCTTCGCGTTCGCGTGGTTCGTCTTCATGATCCACGTGCAGTTGCCCGACGTGAATCAAGCGGCGTGGCAGCGCGTGCTGCAAAACGGCACGTTCTACAACCTGCTCGGCTTCTTGTCGGGCGGCGCGTTGCAGAAGTTGTCGATCATCGCCATGGGCATCACGCCCTACATCAACGCCTCGATCATCATGCAGCTCATGACGGTCGTGCTTCCGCAGCTCGAGGAGCTCGCGAAGAAAGGCGGCGAGGAAGGGCGTAAGAAGATCAGTCAGTACACGCGTTGGCTGACGATCGTGCTCGCCTGCATGCAGGGAACGTTCATGGCCGTGAGCATGCAGCGCAGCGGCGTCTTTTACGACAACAGCATCTGGTTCTTGCTCTATGCCATCGTCGCGATGGTGGCGGGGACGCTCTTCCTGATGTGGCTCGGCGAGCAGATCAGCGACAAAGGCATCGGCAACGGCGTCTCGCTGATCATCTTCATCGGCATCGTTCTACGCTTCCCGACGTACGTCACGCAGACGTTCTCGTCGACGGCGGGGGGCGGCGAATCGTGGTTCAACATTTTCCTGTACTTCGTGATCGCGCTGGTCGTGATCGTCTCGATCATCTTCCTGTATCAGGGCCAGCGCCGCGTTCCGGTGCAGCAGGCGCGTCGCGTGGTAGGCCGCAAGATGTTTGCCGGCCGCTCGACCTACATTCCGCTGCGCCTCAACAACGCCGGCGTCATCTCGATCATCTTCGCGATCTCGATACTGCTCCTGCCGCAGCAGGCGCTGTCGTGGTTCAACCACGGCCAAGCCGGCGGCGGTGGCTGGCTGGGCAACGTATCGACCTGGCTCAACGTCTGGTTCTCGCCAAACGGTCCGCTCTACAACGTCGTCTACTTCTTGCTGGTCGTGATCTTCACGTTCTTCTATAGTTCGATCGTCCTCAACACCCGTGACGTGGCGGACAACCTGAAGAAGACCGGAGCCTTCATCCCGGGCATCCGTCCCGGACAGCCGACCGTCGATTACCTCAACAAGATTCTCTTCCGCATCACCACGGCGGCGGCGATCTACCTGGGCTTGCTGGCAGTGCTGCCGGGTGCGCTCCAACGCGGACTGTCGGTAACGACCTTCTACCTGGGTTCGACGTCGCTGCTTATCGTGGTCGGCGTGGCGCTCGATACGATCACCCAGATCGAGGCGCGCCTGGCGATGCGCGACTACCGCGGGTTCATCAAGCGATAATCGTGCGCCTGATTTTTCTCGGTCCGCCCGGCGCGGGCAAAGGCACGCAGGCTCGGATTCTCGAGCGCTTTGGCGCACGGCAGATCTCGACCGGCGATATCCTGCGCGAGAACCGCGTCGCGGGCACCGAGCTCGGCAAAGAAGCCGAAGCGTACATGAAGCGCGGCGATCTGGTTCCCGACGCGCTCATCATCGCGATGATCGAAAAGGAGCTGGAGAAAACCCCGTCGGGTTTCGTGATGGACGGTTTCCCGCGGACGGACGCACAAGCCAAAGCCTTCGACGATTTGCTCGCGCGCAAGGGTTGGGCGCTCGATGCGGTCGTGCTGTTCGAAGCGGATCGCCAAACGCTGATCGATCGTCTCTCGGCGCGCTGGACGAATCCGCGCAACGGTCGCACGTACAACACGATCACGAATCCGCCGAAGACGGCCGGCATCGACGACGAGGACGGCGGACCGCTGATGCAGCGTGAAGACGACAAGGCCGAAACCGTCGCAAAGCGGCTCGACGTGTACGAGCAGCAGACCAAACCGCTGATCGAGTACTATCGCAAAACCGGCAAGCTCGTCGAGATCGATGCGCTGCGCAGCGTCGACGAAGTCGCGCACCAGTTGGCGCACGTGATCGGTTTGGAGCACGCGCACTAAGATGGTCGCGCTCAAGTCGGCCCGCGAAATCGAGACGATGCGCCGAAGCGGGAAGATCACCGCGAAGGTGCTGACGGATCTGATGAAGGCGGCGCGCGCCGGGATGACCACCGGAGAGCTCGATGCGATGGCCGAGAAGGGCATTCGCGGGTTGGGCGGGGTGCCGACGTTCAAAGGGTACCACGGCTTTCCGGCGTCGATCTGCGCTTCGGTGGACGATGAAGTCGTTCACGGCATTCCGGGGCCGCGCGTGCTGCGCGAGGGCGATCTGCTGTCGATCGACATCGGAACGACGCTCGACGGCTACGTCAGCGACAGCGCCGCAACGGTCGCAATCGGCAACGTGTCGAGCGAAGCGCAGCGCCTGATGGACGTGACCCAAGAGTGTCTCATGGTCGGCATCGCGCAGATGCAGCGCGGAAACCGGGTGGGCGATATCGGCGCCGCGGTCCAAGCCCACGCCGAGAAAAACGGCTACGGGGTGGTACGCGAGCTGGTCGGCCACGGGGTCGGGCGAGCGATGCACGAGGAGCCGCAGGTCCCCAACTACGGCAAGGCCCGCACAGGCCTGGAGCTGCGCGCGGGGCTGGTTCTGGCCATCGAGCCGATGATCACCCAGGGCAACCACGCGGTCAAGATCCTCAAGGACGGCTGGACAGTCGTCACTGCAGATGGTAAACTCGCAGCGCACTTCGAGCATACGATCGCCGTGACGGACGACGGCCCTAAGATCCTCACGCTTCGCGACTTCGCGGAGCATGCCGACGTCGACCGGTACCGACCGGCCCAGGAGGCGATTGCATGAGGAAGATGCGCTAGTGGCACGCAAGCGCCGGGGCGGTACGCGTCCCAGTCGTAAAGCGTCCGCGGAAAAAGCCGCCAAGACGGCGACGCCCAAAGAAGAGGCGATCGAAGTCGAAGGCACCATCGTGGAACCATTGCCAAACGCGATGTTCCGCGTCGAACTCACCAACGGCCATCGCGTGCTGGCGCACGTGTCGGGCAAGATCCGGATGCACTTCATCCGCATCCTTCCCGGAGACCGCGTGCTCGTAGAGCTCTCGCCCTACGATCTCACGCACGGCAGAATAACGTATCGATATAAGTAGAGCAGGCGATGGTTTGGGCGCCCGTAGGGGGATCTCAAGCTGACCAAGATGTGAAAGGCGCCCATGGCTCGGGGGCCCCACGAAGTGGGGGGCGCGGAGCCGGAGGCGGAGTGCCATTGAAATGAAAGTTAGACCTTCGGTCAAGAAAATTTGCGAAAAATGCAAGATCATCCGCCGTCACGGTAAAGTGCGCGTGATCTGCGACGTCAATGCCAAACACAAACAGGTGCAAGGATAATTATGGCTCGTATTGCTGGTATCGATCTTCCGCGTGAGAAGCGCATCGAGGTCGCTCTTACGTATATCTACGGCATCGGCGACACGACGGCTCGCAAGCTGCTCGCGCATGCGGGCATCAGTCCCGACGTGCGCGTCAAAGCCATGACCGAGGACGACGAGAAGAAGCTGCGCGACGCGATCGACGCACTGCAGCTCCGCGTCGAAGGCGACTTGCGCCGCGAGGTTCAGGGCAACATCAAGCGCCTCATGGACATCGGCTGCTACCGCGGGTTGCGGCACCGCCGCGGCCTGCCGGTCCGCGGTCAGCGCACCAAGACCAACGCCCGCACCCGCAAGGGTCCCAAGCGCACGGTGGCAGGCAAGAAGAAGGTCGCCGTCAAGAAGTAGCGCCCGTCCGGAACCCAGACTGCCTACAGGCCCGGTCGACCGACCGGGCCTGTAATTTATTTCTGGCAGCATATTGCATGAACTTTATTTCAGGTGTATCATTTCAGTGGATGGAACGTCGAGGTGGGTCGTGGACCTTCCTAAGTAATCACTCTCACGTGCTCATCGCGCTCGCGAAAGACCCGACGTTGCGGGTTCGCGACCTGGCCCTGCTCGTCGGCATTACCGAACGAGCGGTGGCCAACATTCTCGCAGATCTCGAAGAGGCAGGCGTCCTCTTCCGCGAGCGGGATGGCCGGCGTAACGTCTACGAGTTCGAAGCCGACGCGCCATTGCGTCATCCCGTGGAGGGTCATCGAAAGGTGCGCGACATTTTACTTCTCGCGGAGGTCGAGCCCGCTATGAAGGCGCGGTCGAAAAACAAGAAGTGAGCGGCCCCGAGGTCGTCTGGTACGGCGACGATTCCGAATCGCTGATACACCGCGTCGTCCCGTTTATTGCTTCGGCAGTGCAGGATCACGGCGCAGCCCTAGTAATCGCCAGTGCCGAGCACGAGCGCGCGTTTCGCGCGGCCCTCGAAGAGCTTGGGGTGGATATTCACTCTGCTGCGATGCGGGATCGGCTCGTGTTTCTCAACGCGAACGAGGTGATCAAAGGGCTTTTTGTCGACGGTGAGATCGACCGCGCACGCTACGTTCGCTTGGTGGTAAATCCGATTAGGAAACTCGGCGAACGCTACACCGTTCACGCCTACGGCGAAGTCGCCGGCATACTTGGCAGCATGGGAAGGCTCGACGCGGTGGCGCGGCTCCAGGGTCTCGCCAGGGAACTCTTGCGCGACGTACCGGTTCGTCTCGTTGCCGGCTATCCGGCCCATGCCTTCGAACAGGAGCTCAACTCCGCTTAACGCAAGCGACGTCGACAGTGATCTACGTCGGCACGTGCGGATTCTCGTATAAAGACTGGATCGGGCAGTTCTATCCCGCGCGGACGAAATCGGCCGACATGCTGCCGTTTTACGCCCGGCGCTTTGCGGCGGTCGAGATCGACTCGAGCGCCTACGGCGTTCCAACCGAGAAAACCGTGGCTTCGATGGTACGGCGCACGCCGGATCGGTTTCGCTTCACGTTCAAGGCGCCGCAAACCGTAACGCATCCGCCGGATCCGACCAGTCTTAGCGTTCACGACGACGCCAAACTGTTGGTTGAAGCAATCGAGCCGGCGCTGGCGGCGGCCAAGCTGGGGTGCCTTTTGCTGCAGTTTCCCAACGGCTTCAGGCCCGACGGCAATCGTCGCGAGTATCTCTCTCGCGCCGTCGATGCGTTCGACGGTTTGCCGGTCGTCGTCGAGTTTCGCAACGAACGTTGGCAGATCCCCGAAACGATCGAGCTGCTGCGCGAGTTGGGCGCCGGCTACTGCAACGTCGACATGCCCCACTTGGAAGGGCTGCTTCACGCGTCGTCGGAAGCGACTTCCGGCGTCGGGTACGTTCGCTTTCACGGGCGAAGTGCGAAAACGTGGTGGCGCGGCAACAACGTTACGCGATACGACTATCTCTATAGCGACGACGAGCTGGCGCCGTGGGCCGATCGCATTGCCGACGTCGAAGCGCAGACTCGCGATACCTACGTCATGTTCAACAACCACGCCAACGGAAAAGCCGCCAAAAACGCCGAGATGATGGAGCTGCTGCTGGAAGAGCGCTACGGCAACGCCGCCGAAGAAACCATCGCGCACCCGGAGGAGAGCAAGGGACAACAGGTTGCGTTCGATTTCAACGACCCAGGTTCGCTAGAGTGATAACGATAATTTGGCGCGCCCTGGGGGAATCTCAAGCGTGCCAAAACGTATCGCGCGCCATGGTTAGGGGGCCCCGCGCGAAGCGCGGGGGGCGCGGAGGCCGGGCCGGAGCGCCTTTCAAGTGAAAGCCGTCATCACAGCGGGTGGCCGAATCACCGGCGACTATGCCCGTGAGTCCGGAACGACCGTCAAGGCGCTCGTGGCCGTTCGCGGCGTCACGATGCTCGATCGCGTCGTCGGCGCTTTGCGCGGCGCCGGTGCGACGCGTATCGCCGTGGTCGGCGGAGACGAAGTCCGCGCAGCGTGCGGGGATCGCGTGGAACTGGTCGTCGAGGAGGCGCGCAGCGGCACCGAAAACCTCGTCCGTGCGCTGCGCGCGTGGCCCGACGACGGCGATCCGTTGATTTATGCGACCAGCGATATGCCCTACGTCGACGCGAGCGCGGTTTCAGGGTTCTTGACGCGCGTGCCGGCCGGGCACGTGGCGCTGCCGCTGGCGGAGTTCCAGGATTTCGACGCGCGCTTTCCGGGTGCGCCGCCGTGTGGGATTACGCTGCGCGGCGAGCGGGTCGTTAACGGCGACGTCTTTTATATCCCGGGCGGTTTGGCGGCGAAGGTCGAGACAATCGCGTCGCGCTTTTTCGACGCCCGTAAGCATCCGTGGCAGATGGCGGGCTTCGTGAGTCCGCGGATTCTCGTGCGCTTTCTCTTTCGCCGGCTCGGAATCGGCCATATCGAAGCGCACGCGCACAAGGTGCTCGGCGTGCCCGCGCTGGCGTTGCGCGGCTGTCCACCGGAGCTGGCGTTCGATGCCGATACGGTCGACGATTACCGTTACGTGAGCGCGCATGACTAAAGCGAGTCCGTTCCGCTTGGCGATGTTTTGGCTCGGCGCGCAGGCGCTATGGGGCGCGCTGCTCGGCGTATCGCTGCAATCCCGTTCGATTGAGCTCGCACCCGCTACGGCGATCGTGTCGTACAGTTATCTGGCCGCCGTCGGCGCGGTCGTCGCAGCGATCGTGCAGATCGCGGTCGGACCGTGGTCGGATTGGCGGCGCCGGCACGGCAGCAAACGCTTGGAGTTCTATGCGGCCGGAACGATCGGCGGTGCCGTCGCGCTGGTTGCGTTTTACGATGCGTCGAACTTTGCCGGGCTCGTCGCCGCGCTGATCGCGCTGCAGGCGACGCTCAACGTCGCGGCCGGTCCGTATCAGGCGATCATTCCCGATACGATCCCGCGGGAACGGCTTGGAATCGCATCGTCCTGGATGAGTGGTTTTCAGAGTTTGGGCAATGCGATCGGCGCGGTCTGCGCGAGCGTCATTACGAACGGGCGCGTCCTCGGCGCGGCGCTTGCAGCGTTCCTCGTCGCGTGCGCGAGCGTGACGATCGCGCACGTCCGCGGACTGCAACTGCAGCCGCCGCCGCCACACGAACGTTTTCGCGTGACGCGCGCGTTCGTCGATCTGTTTATTTCGCGCGCACTCGTGTACGTCGGATTCTACACGCTGGTCGGCTACTTGCTGTTTTACGTCATCGGAGTGCTCGGCGTTCCCGCCGGCGCGGCGGCGCAGCGGCAGACCGGCATCTTCATCTTGGCGTTCACGGTATTAGCGGCGGCCGGCGCCGGCGTGGCCGCAAAGCCGACCGATCGCATGGACAAGCGTCTGGTCGCAACGATCGGCTGCGGCGCAACGATTGCCGCGTTGCTGCTCTTTGTCGTCGCGCAGAACGTCGCGTTGGCTGCCGTGGCGACGGCACTTGCGGGCCTGGGATGGGGTGTCTTCTTGGTCGCCGATTGGGCGATCGCTTGCCGCATCTTGCCGCCGGGCGCTCTCGCGTCGACGATGGGCATTTGGAACGTCGCCGTGGCCGGCCCGCAGATCGTCGCTCCCCTGCTGACCGCGGCGGTTCTACAGCGCCTTGGGATGGCGACGGCTGCCGCCGGCAGCCTCGGACCCCGAGTCGCCTTCGGGCTGGCCCTCGGTGAGACTCTCCTTGGAATCGCTTGGTTGTGGCGTTTATCGCGTTGCGCCGTCGGGGAATAACCGGTATCGTGCAATTGCGCGCACGGTAGCTAAAAGGGCGCCTGCTCGCAAGCACAACAATCTAAGGAGGCTTTTTCGTGAAGCGACTGAGCACCGGAGTCCTCGCGGCCGTCGCGGCTTGCGGACTCACTGCGGTAGCGATATCGCCGGCATGGGCTGCGACGGGAAACGATGGAAACCGCGTAGCGCAAGCCGGCTCGTCGATGCCGGCAGCGAACTTCGGCTCACCACCGTCCGGTTCGATTCCTATCCTTTATAACGATCACCACGTGTATTCCAAACCGGACGTTCTCAAACAAGGCCGCGTCTTGGCAGCTTTGGTGAAGAACGGCACGTTGCTCATCCCGTTGCGCTCGATGTTCGAGCAGATGGGTGCGACCGTGTCGTACGACGCCGGCAGCAAGACGGTCACGGTCTCGAAATCCGGATCCGAGGTCAAGGTAACCGTCGGTAAACCCGAAGTCGTCATCAACGGTGAATCGCGGCCGCTCGACGTACCGCCGATGATCTATCAAGGCAACGTACTGGTACCCGTGCGCGTGATCTCCGAAGGTATGGGCGCCTACGTGCAGTGGGTGCCGGATCAGCACGTCGTCGTCGTACGGTATCTGCCGCCGACGCCGCCGCCGACTCCAGCACCGACGGAAGCGCCGACCGCGCCGCCGCCGCCGCCGACGCCGACCCCGGCGCCGATTGCGACGCCGTACCACGACATGTTCGTCGCGGGCGACTACATCATCTCACCAAAGGTGTACAACGAGTTCAGTCCGGGCAATACCGGCAGCGGCTCGTATCACGTCCGCGGTGCGATCGAGTTCGACGCGCTGAATCTTCCGTGGATGATCGAAGGTTCGTTCGAGCAGTACCAGTATCCGCATAACTGCGGTACCGCCGCCGGCACGGCGCCGGTCGATCCGCAGTGCTTCGTAACGACGATCGGCGGAAAGGGATCCACGTACGTTCCCGCATTCACCGCTCGCGACGCGGATTGGGACGTGCGGTTCGGTTTTCGCGTAATGCAGCCGAAGATCTACATCGTCGGCTCGTATCTGAACCGGTCGACGAACTACGGATATCCGGTCATGAACGGTGCCGGCTTCGGTATCGAGAAACTGCCCGATCTCAACATCCCGCTCTCGTTCTACGGCAGCTTCTTGTACTACCCGAGCGTCACCGGCAACATTACGACCGGAGCTCCTTCGGTGGCGTACCAGTTGTCGTACACGGCGTACAAGTACCAAGTCGGTCTCAACTACGTGATCGGCAGCAGTCCCATCTTCATCGACGTCGGCTGGATGGGCAACGCGTTCAACAATCGGACGAACGCGCCCGGCAACATCACGGCAGACGGACCGTACGCGGGTCTAGGCATCAAGTTCTGATCCGAGTTTGCTCTGGGCCAGAGAAGAGCCGGCGTTCTACGCCGGCTCTTTGTTTAGGCGATCTGCCGTCCTTTCGTTTCAGGCGCCCACACCCACGAGATGACCAGGCCGAGCGCCGACAGCACGCACGCCGTGAGCATGACCGGCGTCGTGCCGAACTTTACCAGCGCCATGGGTAACGCGAACGTTCCGGCAAACGCGCCGATTCGGCTAAACGCCGCGGCGAAGCCCGTCGCCGTTCCGCGAACGTGCGTGGGGAAGAGCTCGTTTGGATAGACGAGTTCGAGCCCGCTCGCGGCGCCGATGCCGACGGCGTAGAGCAGAAAGCACGCGACGACGCCGACGGCGTTGACGAATGGGAGAAACGCAAAGGCAACGACGCCCGTCGCGAAGCCGGCGATGCATAGCGGCCGGCGGCCCCATCGTTCGACCAGCAATATCGAGAGGAACGACCCTACTGCGAAAGCAGCGGTGATGGCGACGCTGCCGGCGGGCGAGCGCTGATCGCCCAGCCCAAGCGCCGACAAGACCGCGGGCGCGTACGTGTAGACGGCAAAGAGCGGCACGACCTGCAAAAACCACATCACCGAGACGAATGTCAGCATCTTGCGAAACGGTCCGGCGAAAACCGTCGATAACGATAACGCGGAGATGTCCCCCGCATCGCGAGCGCGCAGCCACATCGGCGACTCCGGCGCGCTCGCTCGCATCAAGAGCCCCGCGAGCGCAAAAACCGCCGGACTGGCGAGAATCCACTTCCAGCTATTGGGGCCGGTGGACAGCAGCGCGTAACCGGCGACGTAGGCGACCGCAGCGCCGACGAACCACACGGCTTCCACCGCGCAGAGTGCCGCGCCGCGCACGCGCTCGGGCATGAACTCGGTGATGATTGCCGCGGCAATTGGATAATCCGCACCGATGGTCACTCCCAGCAAAAAACGGAGAACGGTGAGCTCGAGCGCGTTGGTTGCGAAGACCTGCGCGATCGCGATGACGACGAACGCGCACAGATCGGCGATCATCAAAATGCGCCGGCCGTGACGGTCGGTGAGATGTCCGAAGATCGGCGCTCCGGCAAAAATCCCCAACAACGTCGCCGCTCCGACCCACCCGGTCGAGACGGGGTCGAGATGGAACTGGGGCCCCAGCGTGATGAGCGCGAGCCCGACGCTGCTCAGGATGTACCCGTCGACGAAGACTCCCGCGTTGGCGTAGGTGAAGACTTTCCAGTGCTGCGGCTGCAGGAACCCCCTCCTTACCCTAGTAAGCGGTCCGGCCAAAGATCCTTGACCCGTGTCCCGCCCTACGGTAAGATACCTTCTTGGCGCCCTTCACTCTCTCGGGTGCCATCGCGGCTAATTGATCCGCCCGGGGACGCAATCGCCGAGCGTTCTATGGCAGAGATCCCGTTGAGGGGTCGAGGCGACGACACCCCGTCGTTTTACGGGGCAGGAAAAACCCCCACGCGAGAGCGCGGGCACTGGAGATACATTGGCTGCTAAGAAGCAAACCAAATCGCGCAAAAAGCGCGAGGTTAAAAACGTCCAATCGGGCGTGTGTCACGTTCACGCTTCTTTTAACAACACCATCGTGACGATCAGCGATCCGCACGGCAACGTCGTGTCGTGGGCGTCCGCCGGTAATCTCGGCTTCAAGGGCTCCAAGAAGTCGACCCCGTTTGCCGCGCAGATGGCAGCCGAAGCCGCCGCGCGTAAAGCGATGGAGCACGGCATGAAGTCGACGGAAGTAATGGTCAAGGGTCCCGGTGCCGGACGCGAAGCGGCGATTCGCTCGCTGCAAGCCGCCGGCCTCGAAATCACGATGATCAAGGACGTCACCCCGATTCCGCACAACGGCTGCCGCCCGCCCAAGCGCCGCCGCGTTTAGTAAGAGAGAGTACATAGCAGATGTCGCGTTACATTGGTCCCGTCTGCCGTCTCTGCCGTCGTGAAACGGCAGCCAGCAAAACGGGCGAAAAGATCAAGCTCTTCCTCAAAGGCGACCGGTGCCTGTCGAAAAAGTGCGCCGTCGAACGCCGGGGAACCGCGCCGGGTCAGAAGACCGCCGGTAAGTCCCGCACGAAGATTTCGGAGTACGGCCGACAGCTTCGCGAGAAGCAGAAGATGCGCCGCTACTACGGCGTGCACGAAACGCAGTTCGAGAACTACTTCCGCGAGGCCGCGCGCGTACCGGGTCAGACCGGCCGCACGTTCTTGTCGCTGCTCGAGCGCCGCCTCGACAACGTCATCTATCGCATGAACCTGTCGATGAGCCGCGCGCAGGCGCGACAACTCGTCACGCACCGCCACTTCCGCGTCAACGGCCGGATCGTCAACGTTCCGTCGTACATCGTCAAGCCCGGCGACGTCATCTCGATCGGCGAGCGCAGCCTCAAGTCGCCCGTGTTCGGGAGCAATCTCGAGCTGGCCGCCGGACGCCGGCCGCCCGAGTGGCTGGACTGGAGCGAGCAGGAGAAGACCGGTAAAGTTTTACAGCTGCCGTCGCGCGAGCAAATCGATACCCCGGTAGACGAGCAACTCATCGTCGAGTATTACTCTCGATAAACTCCACCCATCACCGCCGCTAGGCGTACGATCGCTCGTCATGGGATGACGAACGGATAACGTAAGCGGCAACAAAGGACCAGAAACCACACCATGACCATGTTGGAAACGCCTGCGGGCGCAACCATTGAAGTTCGCGAGCGCCGCGACAACTACGCCAAGTTCGTGATCGAGCCGCTCGAGCGCGGTTTCGGCATCACGCTCGGCAACGCGCTGCGCCGCATCCTGCTCAGCTCGATTCCCGGTGCGGCCGTCACGTACATGAAGATCGACGGCGTGCTGCACGAGTTCTCGACGATCCCCGGAATGGTCGAAGACACGATCGCGCTGATGCTCAACCTCAAGGGTCTGCCGGTGAAGCTCAACACCGACGAACCCAAAGTGCTCTCGCTTTCGGTTTCGGGTGCTCGCGACGTGACCGCCGCCGAGATCACGCCGGATGCCGACGTCGAGATTCTCGACCCGAGCTACCGGTTGGCGACGCTCTCCGCGAAGGACGCACGTCTTTCGATGGAGATCGGCGTTGAGAAGGGCCGCGGCTACGTGATGGCCGACCGCCAGCGCAACGTCGAGCACATGATCGGACTCATTCCGCTCGACTCGATCTTCTCGCCGATTCGCAAGGTGAACTTCACCGTCGACGACACGCGCGTCGGACAGAGCGTCGACTTCGATCGCCTCACGGTCGAAATCGAGACGAATGGATCGATCACCCCCGACGAAGCGCTCTCCACTGCCGCTGCGATCATGCAGGAACAGCTCGACCTCTTCGTTTCGTTCACGAACCGCGCCGAGCCGCTGCCGGAAGCTCCGCCCAACGAGTGGGACATCCCGGTAGAGACGCTCAACCTTTCGGTTCGCTCGTTCAACTGCCTCAAGCGTGCCGGCATCTCGAAGGTCTCGGAGCTGCTCGATCTCACCGAAGACGAGATCATGAAGATGCGTAACTTCGGTAAGAAGTCGCTGGACGAAATCAAACAAGTGCTCGCAGAGAGGGGGCTCTCGCTGCGTCAACCGTAGCGCGAGAAACACATGCCGCATCAGATCGCGTACAAACGTCTGTCGCGCACCGACGGTCACCGACGGGCGCTGCTTCGCAACCTCGCGACCTCGTTCTTCAAGCACGAAAAAATGGAGACGACCTCGACCAAGGCTAAGGAGATCAGCAAGGTCGCCGAACGTCTCATTACGACGGCGATGGCGGGTGACTTGAACGCTCGCCGTCAGTTGGCGGAGTTCATCACCGAGCCGGCCGTCGTGAAGAAGCTCGTCGAGCAGATCGCTCCGGCGCTCAAAGGGCGCAACGGTGGATTCACGCGCATCACGAAAACGCGCGTCCGCCACGGCGACGCCGCGGAGTTATCGCTCATCGAACTTGTTAAATAACAAAGACTACGCCAGTCAACTGCGGCGGCTCATCGCGGGAGAAGACCTCTCGTCAGATGAGGCCGCCGCTTTTATTGGTGCGGTCATGGACGGCGAGTACACGGCGGCGCAATCCGCCGGATTGCTCGTCGCGCTCGCCGTTAAAGGCGAGACGTCGGGAGAAATTGCCGGCGCCGCACGCGCGATGCGCGATCGCAGCGTCAAGGTAGAGCACGGACTGCCGATGGTCGTCGACGTCGTCGGAACCGGCGGCGACGGTGCCAATACCGTCAACATCTCAACGATGGCCGCACTGGTCGTCGCGGCTGCGGGCGTCCCGGTCGCCAAGCACGGAAATCGTGCCGCGTCGAGCGCGTGCGGAAGCGCCGACGTGCTGGAGGCTGCGGGATTGCCGATCGACATCGCGCCGGAAACGGCGGCGGCGATGCTGCGCGAAGCCGGATTCACGTTCATGTTCGCACCGCGCTACCACCCGGCGATGCGCAACGTCGGACCGATTCGCCGCGAACTCGGCGTGCGCACGATCTTCAACGTCTTGGGTCCGCTGACCAATCCGGCGCGAGCGACCCATCAGCTGGTCGGCGTCGCTCGGCCTTCGCTGCTCGAGGTCGTAGGGCAGGTTCTGCACGCGCTCGGCGTAACCGCCGGCGCCGTCGTCCACGGCGCGGACGGCGTGGATGAGGTCGGCGGCGATGGGCCGACGCACGTTTACTCGTTCGGCAGCGGCGGCAACCATTCGTGGGTGCTCGAACCCGGATCTTTTGGCGTCAAGGTCCCGCTCGAGCAGATCGTCGGCAGTTCGCTCGACGAGTGCCGCCGGGCATTCTTCGAGGTCCTCGGCGGAGAGCGGACGCCGGCGGCGAAGGTCGTCGCTCTTAATGCCGCCGTGGTCCTGTACGCGATAGGTACGTACTCTAAGCTCGAGGAGGCCCTCGAGCGCGCCGAAGCGATTCTGCGCGACGGCGCCGCATTGCGCACGTTCGAACGTGCAAAGGAGCTGGCATCTCGTGGCTGACACGCTGCAAAAGATTTACGCTGCCAAGGCGGTACAGCTGGCCGAAGAGGAAGCGAACGAGCCTTACGAGTTCGTTCGCGAGCGCGCCTTGGCGCGCAAGGCGCAGCGCCGGCACTTTGTTCGAGCGCTGCGCGCCGCGGGCGGCGCCGCCTTCATTGCCGAGATCAAGCGCGCGTCACCGTCGGCCGGACTCATCGCGCGCAACTTCGATCCGCCGGCGATCGGCCGCGTCTACGAGTCGGCCGGCGTCGACGCGATCAGCGTGTTAACCGAGCGCGATCACTTTCTCGGCGAGTTGAGTTATCTCGACGAAGTCCGCGAGGCCACGACGCGTCCGCTGCTGCGAAAAGACTTTTTGTGGACGCGTTACCAAGTTGCGCAATCGGCCGCGTACGGCGCCGACTGCATCCTGCTCATCGTCGGCGGCATGGATCGCGCTGCGTTGATCGAGTGTATGGACGAGGCGCGGCAATACGACTTGGACGTGCTCGTCGAAGTGCACGACGAAGACGACTTGAAGCTGGCGTTGGCGGTCGGAGCAACGCTCGTCGGCGTTAACAACCGGAGCTTGCGCACGCTCGTAACGGATCTCGCGGTCAGCGTCCACCTGCTCCCGAGCGTTCCGGATACCGTTTTTGCGATCAGCGAAAGCGGGATGCGCGACGCGGGTGACATCGCTCGTTTGCATGCGGCCGGAGCGCGCGGCTTCCTGGTCGGTGAGGCGCTCATGCGCGCCGACGATCCGGCAGCCCTCATCGGATCGCTGCGCCGAGGCGCCGTTGCGGATGCAGTCAGCGCACGTTGAAGACGTCCCCAAAGGACGAACGTGGATCAAGTTCTGCGGCTGCCGCACGTGGGCGGACGTTTCGAGCGCGATCGAAGCCGGCGCAGACGCCGTCGGCCTGATCTTCGCGTCGTCGCCGCGCCGCGTTGGCTGGGACGACGCGCGTGACATCGCGCGGCGGCTGCCTGCCGACGACGTCGAACCCGTCGGGGTGTTCGTCGATCCGTCGGCCGAGGAGATCAACGCCGCACGCATGCTCTTCCCGCGCATGTCGATTCAGCTCTCGGGCAACGAGACCGCCGAGTTCGTGCATCGCTACGGCGAGCGTGCGATCAAGGCGATTCACATCAACGGAAAACAAGATCCCGGCGATATCGCCGACGCGTGCCGACTGTACTGGCAAGCGCTGATCCTGTTCGACACGCGTTACGGCGATCTCGTCGGCGGAACGGGCCGCACGTTTGCGTGGGAAACCGTGGCCCCGATCGGGCGCGAACGCGCGGTCGTCGTTGCCGGCGGATTGACGCCTGAAAACGTCGGCGATTGCATTCGCGCATTGCGGCCGTTCGGCGTCGACGTGCGCACCGGCATCGAAACCAACGATCAAAAAGATCCCGAGAAGATGGCGGCGTTCGTACGCGCGGTCCGGGAGGCCGATGCTTCGTAGTACCCCCGACGCCCGCGGATACTTCGGGCCGTTCGGCGGCCGTTTCGTTCCCGAGGTCTTGATCGGCGCGCTTGAAGAGCTCGAACGTGAGATCGCGTCGGCGTTTGCCGATGCCGGGTTCTGGAAGGAGTACGCCGCGGCGCTGCGCGATTTCGTCGGCCGTCCGTCGCCCCTCTATCGAACCGAGCGCTACGCCGCAGGTGTTTCCGCCGTGCCTTTGCTGCTCAAGCGCGAAGATACCAATCATACCGGCGCCCACAAGATCAACAACACGATCGGTCAGGCGTTCCTGGCGCTGCGCATGGGCAAGAAACGGCTCATTGCGGAAACGGGGGCTGGGCAGCACGGTGTAGCGACCGCGACCGTCGGTGCGAAGTTCGGCCTTCCGGTCGACGTGTACATGGGCGCCGTCGACGTGGAACGCCAAGCGCTCAACGTCTTCATCATGCAGCTGCTCGGCGCGCGCGTCCATCCGGTAACGGGTGGAACGCAGACGCTCAAGGACGCGACGAACGAAGCGTTTCGCGTCTGGGCGGAGCGCGTCGACGACACGTTTTACGTCATCGGAAGCGTCGTCGGCGCGCATCCGTATCCGTACATGGTGCGCGAGTTTCAAAAGGTGATCGGGACCGAGGCACGCGCGCAATGCCTCGACCGCTACGGGCGGTTACCGAGCGATGTGATCGCTTGCGTCGGCGGCGGCAGCAACGCGATGGGCATCTTCAGCGGGTTCGTCGAGGATGCCGACGTGCGCTTGTGGGGCGTCGAAGCGGCGGGCGACGGCGTCGGGAGCGGACGAACGGCGGCATCGCTGGGCGCGGGAAGTGTCGGCGTGCTGCACGGCTCGCGCTCGTATCTGCTGCAAAACGACGAAGGCCAAGTGAGCGAAACGCACTCGGTCAGCGCGGGACTCGACTATCCGGGCGTCGGCCCCGAGCACGCGCATCTCAAGGAAAGCGGACGCGCGACTTACGTCAGCGTTACCGACGCCGAAGCGCTCGAGGCGTTCTACGCCTTTGCGCGCGATGAGGGCATCATCCCGGCGCTGGAAAGCGCGCACGCGTTGGCGTTCGCGCGCAAGCTGGCCGCAGAGCGCGACGCGAACGATCTCGTCCTGGTCTGCTTGAGCGGACGCGGCGACAAAGACATCGCTCAGCTCCGTGTTTGACGCCGTATTTACGCGCGGCTCGGCCGCGTTTATTCCGTACGTCATGGCGGGCGATCCCGATCTCGAGACGACGTCGCTGATACTCGACGCGCTGCGCGATGCCGGCGCCGCACTGATCGAGCTCGGCATTCCTTACGGCGATCCGCTGGCCGACGGGCCGACGATTGCTGCCGCCGGTCAGCGGGCGCTCGCGCGCGGAACGCGGATGGGCGACGCGTTCGAGCTCGTCGCGCGGGCGCAAGGCAACGGCTCGCCGCCGATCGTGCTGTTCACATACCTAAACCCGGTGCTGCAATACGGCCTCGAGCGCTTTGCCGCCGACGCGCGGCGCACCGGTGCCGCCGGCGCAATCGTTCCCGATGCGGCGTTGGAGGAGACCGGCGAGCTGCGCGCGGTTTTCGCGCGGCACGAGCTCGCGATGCCTTTGCTCGTCGCGCCTTCGACGTCACCTCAACGCGCGGCCCGCATCGCGGAGGCCTCCACCGGATTCGTTTACGTCGTGTCGCGGCTTGGCGTTACCGGTGCGAATCAGCAACGCAGTTTTGCGCCGGTGCGCGAGCAAATCGCAATGCTGCGCCGGTTGACCGGCAAACCGTTGGCGGTCGGCTTTGGCGTGAGCACCGCGAATCAGGTTCGCGAGATCGCCGCGATCGCCGACGGCGTCATCGTAGGAAGCGCCCTTATCGATGCGTACGCTTCGACGGGGGAGCGTGCCCAAAGCGCGGCGGAGGACGTGGCAGCGCTCGCTCGAACGCTCGTGGCGGCTACAGGAAGGACAGCTGCCGTTGATACCACGCGGTGACTTTTTACGTCTCGCGACGCTCGGCGCGTTAGGCACGAGCAACGGGCTCGCGAGTCCGCCGGCGTCGCCGGTACCGTCGGCGAGCCCCGACCCGTGGGACACGTGCGACGATACGGGTGCGCTACCGTGGGACCGGCCGTTGGGAATCAAGATGCGCGTGCTCGACGGTCCGGACTTCGATCTGACCAAGTATCGCGGCAAGGCCGTGATGATCAATGTCTTCGCAACCTGGTGCGGACCGTGCAACGCCGAAATGCCTCACATCGTGGAAGCGGCAAGCGACTTTGCGGCGCGCGGTTTTGAGGTGATCGGTATCGACGACCGGGAGCCCGACGACACGGTACGCGCGTTTCGCAAGAAGTTCGATATCGCATTTCCGATCGCCATGGATCCCAACGGCTTCCTCGTGCATTCGCTCGAGGAAGGCAATCAACGTGTCAGCGGGGCGCTGCCGTACACGTTCTTTATCGCGCCCAACGGATATCTGTACTGCATGCGACGCGGCCGCATGGGGCGCGACGAGCTGCGCTACCGCGTCACCCATTTTCTCGACGCGATTGCGGCGGCTGCTTCGGCACCGTCACCCTCACCAACACCCGTGCGGTAGCAATCTAGCGGCTGCCACGGTTCGTCCCATCGAAGGACGAACGCACCTCCATTCCGTCTTACTGAAACTGGAGGTGTTTTTTGGCAACGCATCGATCGGCCGCCGCGTTAGCGCTATTCGCACTTACCGCCATCGGGTTGAACGCGTGCACCGGCACGGGAACGAGCTCGAGCGCCGGTACGAGCGCCCTGCCGCACGCAGCGGCATCGGCCAGCGCCGTCACGGCCGCAGGAAAAAAGATTCTCGCGCGCGGCGTCACCAACGGCATGGCTCGCCTTGCGAAGACGCACGAGCTGCGTGCGCTCTCGCGCCGGCACAAGGGCCCCAACGATTACACGCAGCCGTCGAATACGACGACTGCCGATGCGCCGGTACCGCGCCCCAACGAGACGCCGTGCACGGTAACGCTATTCTCGAACTTACAGTTCACGAACTTCACGTATCCGACGTTTTCCTACGCGCCGCCGTCGGCATGTCCGGGTCCGTGGGCGAAGGTGGTGTTCGAAGGCGACTTCAGCGTTAACGCCGGACGGCAGTTCGACCGCACCGGCTCGATCTGGATCGCCGGAACCAACGTCTACTTCGGCACCACTGCCGAACCGTCGGCCAACCGCGGTCCGTCGTGGCACGTCGAGCGCGATGTTACCGACTTAAGCTCGATGCTGCGGGCGCCGTCGACGGGCGAGGTCGTGCTCGGCAATATCGTCGACAGTACATACACGGGCGTGATCACGGCGAGCGGCAAGCTGCAGTTCTACCCGGCCGGCGCGAGCAATCCGGCACCGGCCGTCGCCGACGACGTGTATCCGCTTTCGGGCGGCCCGCTCGGCGACAACCAATACATCACGTCGCAGAATCAGCCGCTGACGGGAACCTTCACCTTACCGCGCAACGTCGAGGCGGCGTATTTAGACGTGTATCTGCAGTCGCAAATCGGTGACGAGTTCTGGTACACGTGCTTTCCGGACGACTTGGCGTCGACGATTCCCAACTGCGGCAACACCGCCTTCCGCGAGGGCGACGTCGCGGTCGACGGGCGCCCGGCCGGCGTCGTGCCCGTCTATCCGTGGATCTACACCGGCGGTATCGACCCGTATCTGTGGCGGCCGATTCCGGGTGTCGAGACGCTCGAGTTCAAACCGTATCGCGTGAACCTCACGCCGTTTGCGGCGCTGCTCGACGACGGTAATCCGCACACGATCACGGTGAACGTCTTCAACAACGGAAACTACTTCGCGGCCAACGGAACGCTGCTGGTATATCTCGATCATGGAGCGTCCCAGGTGACCGGAGCGCTGGTCAGCGATGCGACCTCGCTCTATCCGTCCCCCACGGTGCACGAGAGCGTGTCGCCGAACGCTAAGGGGGTCTATAGCGGGACCGTTTCGGTCACGTCGTCGCACCCGGTCGCGATCGACGGCTACGTCGACACGTCGCACGGCCGCGTAGAGACGAAGGTGCAGCAGCAGATTTCGTTTAGCAACCTTCAGGTGATCAAGGCGACCACCGACGAGAGCCTCTTCGATCAGAAGATCAACCAAGGGACGACGATCGACTCCGTCACGACGACGTCGGGAGGAGGACTCGGGCAAAGGGTTTCCGAGCATAAGAGCTGGCCGCTGGCGCTGACGTACGACTTCGTTACCAATGCCGACGGCAGCTTGACGCAGTTCGTGACGCTGTCACAGGCAAAACACGAACGCGCGAACGGATCTTCGTCAACCGCGTATCTCGACGACGAAGTGAACTCCACGGACACGCTGAACTTCCCGGCGAGCGGCGGTGACTTTCCGTCGAACGGGTCGAGCACGCAAACGTACTCGGCCGGTGACAGCGGCGGATACTGCTACAGTAAGACGGTCGCCTCGAAGAACTACGTGATCACCACCAATAGCGGCGGCGTCTGCGGCCACGAGACGATTCGGCGCCGTTAGAGCAGAAAGAAGAGCGCGACGCCAACGACGGCGCCGATCGCTGCGATGACTTTGGGAGCGTCTTTGCGACCCAGCGAAGCCGCTCCCAATAGCCCCAGTCCGATCCCGACGACCCCGCTGCCCGGATAGACGTTGAGATAGAGCTGTTGGGCAAATGATGCCGGGCGAGTCGACGGTCCGACGTATGCGTGCGACAGCGCCGTCGCAATCAGCACGCCGAAGAACGCGACCGCAAAAATTTGCACCGGGGAACCCGGACGCGACAGCGCGAGCGTGAGCAGCACGATAACGGCCGCGGCGATAAGCACGTGGCCGATTTGTAACGGCTCACCGGCGAGTCCGACGCCCAGGAAGAACGCGGCGATGCCGACTGCGCGGACTTGCGTGAGCTTAGACAACTGCGGGGGTCGTTCCGAGTCCGAAGCGCTTGTCGGCGTCGTCGGCGATGAAGCGTCCGATCGCAAGCGACGACGTCGCGGCGGGTGACGGCGCGTTGCGCACGTGCACGACGCCTTCGTCGCCGTCGAAGACGAAGTCGTCGACCAGCGAGCCGTCGCTCATCATCGCTTGCGCGCGAACGCCGGACGGGCCCGCAAGCGTGTCGGCGACGGTCAGCTCGGGAATGTATCGCTGCAGCGCGCGCACGTAGGCGCCGCGCACGACGTCGCGATACATCTCGCCCATTCCGGTCGAGAGATACTTGCCGGCGAGTTTAATGAAGCCCGAATACGTCAGCGTCTCGAAGAGATCGCCCATATCGATCGTCGTAAAGCTGTAGCCTTCGCGTGCGAACGCGAGCACGGCGTTGGGACCCAGCCAGATGTCGCCGTTCATGCGCGGCGTAAAGTGGACGCCGAGAAACGGGAAGCTGGGATCGGGCACGGGGTAGATGTTACCCTTGACGAGATAGCGCTTCTCCGGCTTGAGAATCAAATAGTCGCCGCGGAACGGAACGATCTTCGGGTCGCCTTGCCCACCGGTCATCTTCGCCAAGCGGTCGGAATGCAGACCGCCGCACGTGATGACATACTTGGCTTCGACGTCGCCTTTAGCGCTGCGAACGACCGATGTGGGCGACTTTCGGTCGATTCCGGTGACCTCGTGGCCGGTCTCGATGGTGCCGCCGGCCTCGCGAACGTCGTCGGCATAGCTGCGCGCGACCACGCCGTAATCGACGATGCCGGTGACCGGCGAGTTGATCGCTTTGATGCCGCGGCAATGCGGCTCGCGTTCCAGGATTGCGGCCGCGTCGATGAGCTCGAGATTGTCGATGCCGTTGGCTAGACCGCGCTGGTAGAGGTCGTCGAGGAGCGGAAGTTCGCGTTCCTCGGTCGCGACGATGAGCTTGCCGACGTTCTTATACGGAATCCGTTTGGCGTCGCAGTACTCCCACAAGGCCTTGCGGCCTTCGACGCAGAGCTTCGCCTTGAGCGACCCGGGCTTATAGTAGATGCCGGAGTGGATGACGCCGCTATTGTGACCGGTCTGCTGCGAGGCCAGTGTGTCGTCTTTCTCTAGGATAGCCAGCTTGAGGTGGGGATGGCGCGCGAGGAGCTCCCGGCCGGTCGCCAGCCCGACGATTCCGCCGCCGACGATCGCGATGTCGTACGTCATACGGCGTGATTCTCCCATCGGTGCGACGGGCCCGCTAGGCCTTAGGTCGGCCGCCTCGTATACTGATTAGGCTATGACGACCACCCTCGAGCGCGTTGCGCCCTTCAAGAACGAAATCGTAAAGAACTTCCAGGATCCGGCGGACGCCGCGGCCATGCAGGCGGCCCTGACCGAGGTCCGCGAGACCTTCGGTACCCACTATCCGCTCGTGATCGACGGCAAGAAGATCGAGACCGAGAAGAAGATCCAGTCTCTCAATCCCGCCGATCCATCGCAAGTCGTCGGACTAACGAGCTCGGCTTCCAAAGAGCAGGCCAACGCCGCGGTCGAAGCGGCCGCACGCGCGTTCGAATCGTGGAAGCGCCTCACGCTTGCGCAGCGAGCCGAGTATATCTTCAAGGCCGCCGCACTGCTCAAGGAGCGGCGCTTCAAGTACGACGCTCTCCTCACGCTCGAGGTCGGCAAGAGCTGGCCCGAAGCCGACGGCGACATCGCCGAGGCGATCGATTTTCTCGAGTTCTACGCGCGCGAAGCGCTGCGTTACGGCGAACCGCATCCGATCGTGCCGATCGACGGCGAGCGCAACGAGATGATTTACATTCCGCTCGGCGTCGGAGCCGTGATTCCGCCGTGGAACTTCGCCGGCGCGATTATGATGGGCATGACGGCGGCAGCGATCGTTACGGGCAACACCGTCGTTTTGAAGCCTTCGAGCGATTCGGCCATCATTGCGGCCTGGTTCGTCGATCTGCTGGCAGAGGCCGGTGTGCCCGACGGGGTCGTCAACTTCGTTCCCGGATCGGGCAGCGTCATCGGCGACTTGATCGTCTCGCACCCGCACATTCGCTTCATCTCGTTCACGGGATCGAAGGAAGTCGGCTTGCACATCAACGAGCTCGCGGCCAAACCGCAGCCGGGACAGAAGTGGATCAAGCGCGTGGTCGCCGAGATGGGTGGTAAGGACTCGATCGTCGTCGCAGCCGACGCCGATGTCGACGCGGCGGTCGAAGGCGTGGCCGTCTCCGCGTTCGGATTCCAAGGTCAGAAGTGCTCCGCGTGTTCGCGCGCGATCGTCGACGCGCAGATCTACGACGAGTTCGTCGAGAAGCTCAAACATCGCGTCGCGAAAATCACCGTCGGCGACCCGAGCGATCCGAAGAACTACATGGGTCCGGTCGTCAACGAAGGCGCGCTCAAGTCGATCTCGGCCTACATCGAGAAGGGCGCCAAGGAAGGCCGGCTCATTTCCGGCGGCAAGCGCGTCGGCAGCACGGGGTTCTTCCTCGAGCCGACCGTCATTGCCGACGTCGCACCCGACGCCACGATCGCGCAAGAAGAAATCTTCGGTCCGGTCTTAGCGATCATCAAAGCCAAAGATTTCGACGACGCGATGCAGATCGCGAACAACACGGAGTTCGGACTGACCGGTTCGCTCTACAGCAAAGACGAGAAGAAGATCGAGCGCGCGCGTGAGGAGTTCTTCGTGGGCAACCTCTACTTCAATCGCAAGAGCACCGGCGCGATGGTCGGCGCGCACCCGTTCGGCGGCTTCAACATGTCGGGCACCGACAGTAAAGCCGGCGGCCGCGACTATCTGCTGCTCTTCATGCAGGCAAAGACGATTTCAAGAAAAGTGTAGCGCCTTTACGTCCCGATGTGAGCTAAGAAATACGGGTGCGCCGTATTGGGATCTCGTCCCACCACCCAGAGGGGACCCTTCGGGCCGGTAGTGATGAGATCCAATACGGCGTACATCGCGTTCTGGATCGTGTAGTAGGTCGTCGCTCCCGACGTCGAAATGGAACCCACCGCAGCCGGAGATGCCTGATCGAGGAACCAGAATTCACCGTTCGGCCCTAAGCACAGGGTGCTTGGATGGTGGGAACCGCCGATGGTGTAATGCGCGAATTTACCGTCGGGGGTCACCTTCGTAATCCACGATCCGGATGCGTTTTCGTACTGCTGTTGCAGAAGCCAGACGTTGCCGTCGGGCCCCGCGACGATTTGGCGCGGCATATAGCCACGGCTGATTCCCGGTGGTTTAAACAGCGTCGTTTTACCGTGGACCGTCATGCGCGCGATGTAGTGGTAGTCGGAAATCCAAAGATTGCCGTCAGGGCCGGCGGTAATGTAGGACAGGTTAGAAAAGCCGCCTTTTCGAGGGACCCTATAGATTGCGACGCGGCCCTTTTTCGTAAAGACGTGGACTTCGGTGCTGTTGGCTTCGGCTACGTAAATTCGCTCGTCTTTACCGGCCGCTATTCCTGACGGACTCTCGAGTTGGCAAACCACGTCGGGCAGCATCGTGATAGTGCCGTTTACGACGTACCCTACTCCGCTATCGCAAGGGCCGCCCCCCCCGCCAAAAGTAAACCAGATCGTTCCTTGGCGGTCTTGCGTGATGTCGATAGCAGTAGCGATTGCGCCGCTCGGGCTATGCAGCCGCCACGAACGCGTGCCGTTCTTGCCGATTTGAACGAGGTACGGCTTCCCCGACGCAGACCATATCGATCCATCTCGGGCCATATATACCGCTGAAGGTTCGTACGAAAGTTTTTTGAGCGGTGAGAGCGTAGCTTTTGCGTGCGGCACGATGCTATTGGGCGCAAAGAGCGCCGGCACCGCCCGCGAGTTCCACGCACATCCGCTAAAAATCGAAATAGCGAGAAATGCAAGGAGTAAACCTCGTTTCATTCGCCGTGCATTCGTTGCGCTAAACAACCTCTCTTGCTTTCGGTTACGCGGATCAGTGGATATCGAAGTGCTCGACTTCTTTGGGAAAGTCGAGCAGATACTGTTCGTCCTCGGGATAGTACTGCGCGCGTTCGACGGGTTCGCCGGCAAACCGCACGATCGCGTCGCGCGATTCCCAGAACGATAGCGTCATCACGTCGTCGTGATCGTCGTGCGAGCGGGTGAGGATCCACGCGCCGAGATTGCCGTCGGTGCTGCGATAGTCCGTAATGCCCGTGGTGTTGATGTAGCGGCGGTAGGCGCGGACCTTTCCCGGCCGCACCCGGCTGCGCCAGATGCGCGCGATGCGCGGAGCTGCAGGAACGGCAAGGTCGACGACGATTTCGTATTTGTTACCGTCGGGGTCCTCGAAGAAGACGGCGTAGTAGTCGTCGCCGTACTCGGGGTTGAGCGAGGGACCTTCGATCCCGAGTGCCCCGCTCGATCTCAGGATCTCCCCGGCCTGGTCCACCAGCTCGCGGCTCGTAACCGAGAAGGCCAGCCGCATGGTCCCGCCCGCTTGCTCGTCGAGGATGAAGCCGATCCGCGGCCGCCCCCCGCTCGAGGTCTCGTAGCCGACGAAATCGTCATCGCGGACCCGGCATCGATAGCCGATCGTCTCGCCCAAGGCGTCGAAGAGAGTCCGGACCGGCTCGAGCCGGCGCACGTGAACGTCGACGTGGTGAAGCATTCGGGTCTCCCCGCCCTCTTGGGCGCGCTATAAAGGTAGGCAAACGTCGCAACCAAACGGCGGTAGCCTGGGTTTCAGCAGGTAAGGCCGCCCTTGCGGGCCGCTTGCCTGCCGACCTTCGTCTGAGCGCGGAAAATACTTTGCATGTTTCCTTGACACGCTCATAGGGCGGCGATAAGATAGCCTTCGTGCCCCAAGCCGGACCCGTGTCCACAAGGGGCAAATCTCCTAGCGGCGAAGCCGCTGGATTCCCGAGTGCCGGGCACAAAACGCGATCCTTTGGGATTCGCGTGGGAGGCCTGGCCGCTTAGGTTCGCTCCTTGAAAACTGAACAGTGCAGCAGCGCATAAGTCTGTGGGTCTCCGACGTCTAAGACAACGTCAAAACTGGCAATGTCTTTGAGTCGCGAGAACGTACATTTTTGCTCGCTATAAAGTAATCGGCTCCACCGTTTACGGATGAGTGAATCGTATCGCAAACGATTTTGAATGAGCATGCGAAATTTGAGAGCCACTTTTCAAAGTGCTCCATAAACTTTTTTATGGAGAGTTTGATCCTGGCTCAGGACTAACGCTGGCGGCGTGCCTAACACATGCAAGTCGAACGAGGTAGCAATACCTAGTGGCAGACGGGTGAGTAACACGTAGTCAACCTGCCTTTTAGTGGGGGATAACTAGCCGAAAGGTTAGCTAATACCGCATACGATCGTCGAGTGGCATCACATGACGATGAAAGAAGCAATTCGCTAAAAGAGGGGACTGCGTCCCATTAGTTAGTTGGTGGGGTAATGGCCTACCAAGACTCCGATGGGTAGCTGGCTTGAGAGAGCGACCAGCCACACTGGAACTGAGACACGGTCCAGACTCCTACGGGAGGCAGCAGTGAGGAATTTTCCGCAATGGGGGAAACCCTGACGGAGCGACGCCGCGTGTGGGAAGAAGGCCTTCGGGTCGTAAACCACTGTCGAAGGGGACGATATTGACGGTACCCTTGGAGGAAGCCCCGGCTAACTACGTGCCAGCAGCCGCGGTAAGACGTAGGGGGCAAGCGTTGTCCGGAAT